>NZ_CAUQPH010000124.1:0-10591 GCF_963519925.1 uncultured Stenotrophomonas sp.
CCGTGGTGGGCGGGGGGGTGTGGCTGGCCTATAGCGATGGCCTGCCGGGGCCGGGGGGACCACGGTGGGTCCCCCCCCGGGCCCGGTCAATGGTATCCGGCGTCCGCGCGGACCTTGCCGCGGAATACGCGGTACGACCACGCCGTGTAGCCCAGGATCACCGGCAACAGCACCACCAGGCCGACCAGGCTGAAGCCCATCGACGAGGCCGGGGCGGCCGCCTGCCACAGGGTCATGCTCGGCGGCAGCAGGTACGGCCACATGCCCAGCACCAGCCCGATGAAGCCCAGCACGAACAGCGCCAGGGTGAGCAGGAACGGCGGCAGGTCGCGGCGCGGGTGCATGGCGCTGCGCCACAGCGCCACCGCCACCGCCAGGGTCAGCAGCGGCACCGGCGACAGCCACCAGAAGTTGCCATCGCTGAACCAGCGCGCCATCAGCCGCGAATCCAGGAACGGCAGCCACGCGCTGACCAGCCCCATGAACACGATCACCGCCACCACCAGCGGCCGGGTCAGGGTGCGCGCGAAGGTCTGCTCGCGGCCTTCGGTCTTCAGGATCAGCCAGGTGCTGCCGAGCAGCGCGTAGCCGAACACCACCGCCGCGCCGGTCAGCATCGAAAACGGACTGAACCAGCCGAACGCCCCGCCCACGTACTGGCCGTCCACCACCTGCAGGCCCTGCACCAGCGCGCCAAGGATCACGCCCTGGGCAAATGCGGCCAGCAGCGAGCCCAGCCCGAAGGCCACGCTCCACAGCCGCCGCGAGCGGTGCGCCTTGAAGCGGAATTCAAACGCTACCCCGCGGAACACCAGCGCCACCACCAGCAGCAGCACCGGCAGGTACAGCGCCGACAGCAGCGCGGCATAGGCCTTGGGGAAGGCCGCCATCAGCCCTGCCCCGCCCAGCACCAGCCAGGTTTCATTGCCGTCCCAGATCGGCGCGGCGGTGTTCATCATCACGTCGAGCTGTTCTTCATCCTCGGCCATCGGCGCGAGGATGCCGATGCCCAGCACGAAACCATCCAGCACCACGTACATCAGCACGCCAAAGCCGATCACCGCGAACCATGCCACCGGCAGCCAGGTCGTCATCTCCATGTCAGCGCTCCTCCAGCGGTTCGTCGGCCCCGGACAGCGGCCGCGCCGGGGTGTGGCTGCCGTCCTCGATCGGCGGCTGGTGGTCGTGCGGCTTCGGGCCGGTGCGGATGATCTTCACCAGGTACCAGATGCCCCAGCCGAACACGAATGCATAGCCGACGACGTACACGCCCAGCGACAGCGCGGTCATCCATGCGCTCTGCGGACCGACCGCATCGGCGGTGCGCAGCACCCCGTACACCACCCACGGCTGGCGGCCCATCTCGGTGACGAACCAGCCCGACAGCAGCGCGATGAAGCCGCTGGGCAGCATCCAGTTCCAGCCGCGCACCAGCCAGCGCGATTCCAGCAGGCGGCCTCGCCACCACTGGAAGGCCGAGGCCCAGGCCAGCAGCAGCATCAGCGTGCCCAGCCCGACCATGATGCGGAAGGCGTAGAACACCGGCACCACCGGCGGGCGCTCGCTGGCCGGCACCGAGGTGAGCGGGTCGAAGGTGCCATCGAACGAATGGGTCAGGATCAGGCTGCCCAGGCGCGGGATGGCGATCTCGAAATCGTTGCGCTCGGCCTTCTCGTTGGGCACCGCGAACACCACCAGCGGCACCCCTTCGCCCTCGCCTTCGGCATGCCAGTGCGCCTCCACCGCCGCGATCTTCATCGGCTGGTGCTTGAGCGTGTTCAGGCCGTGCATGTCACCGACGAAAATCTGCACCGGCACGGTGAGCGCGGCGAACGCCACCGCGGCCAGCAGCATGGTGCGCCCGGCTTCAACGTGCTTGCCCTTGCGCAGGTACCACGCGCCGACCCCGCCGATCACGAAGCAGGTGGTGATGAACGAGCCCAGCGCCATGTGCGCGAGGCGGTACGGGAAGGAGGGGTTGAACACCACCTGCCACCATTCCTGCGGCACCACGATGCCGTCGATGATGGCGTGCCCGGCCGGGGTCTGCAGCCAGCTGTTGGACGACAGGATCCAGAACGTGGACACCAGCGTGCCCAGCGCCACCATGCAGGTGGACAGGAAATGCAGGCGCGGCGAGACCTTGCCCCAGCCGAACATCATCACGCCCAGGAAGCTGGCTTCCAGGAAGAACGCGGTGAGCACTTCATAGGTGAGCAGCGGCCCGATCACGCTGCCGGCCACCTGGCTCAGCCGTGGCCAGTTGGTGCCGAACTGGAAGGCCATGACGATGCCGCTGACCACGCCCATGCCGAAGGACACCGCGAAGATCTTCTGCCAGAAGAAGTACAGCTCGCGCCAGATCGGCTTCTTCGTGCGCAGCCACTGGCCCTCCACGAAGGCGAGCCAGCTGGCCGTGCCGATGGTGAAGGCCGGAAACAGCACATGGAAACTGATGACGAACCCGAACTGGATCCGGGACAACAACAACGCGTCCACGCGACGCCTCCGCAGCATTCTCTGGAATCCGCACCAGTCTGGGCCGATTTCCGTGAAGAGGGCATGCGACCCGGTGACGCGCTGCTTCACTTTGTCGCAGCCAGGAGCCCGGCGCGGTGCGCCGTCGCACGACCAACGGTCGTGCGCTACCGGGGGACCGTTCCGGGCGGGCGCTGCCCATTACCTGTGGCCCCCTCCCGGAACGCTTGCGGCTGCTACGCTTGGCGGGTTTTCCTTTACGGTGCTGCCCGCAATGCTTAGAACGCTGCCCTTGTCCCTGCTGCTGCTTGCCGCCCTTGGTGGCGCGGCCCACGCGGCACCGACGCCGATCACCATTGAACAGGCCATGGCCGACCCGGACTGGATCGGTCCGCCGGTCGAGAGCGCCTGGTGGTCGTGGAACAGCCAGCAGGTCGAGTACCAGCTCAAGCGCACCGGCAGCCCGGTCCGCGACACCTTCCGCCAGCCGGTCACCGGCGGCGCCGCCAGCCAGGTCGCCGATGACCAGCGCGGCAGCCTGGACGTGGAAAACCCGGTCTACGACAGCGCCCGCCAACGCGCCGCGTTCGTGCGCAACGGCGACGTGTTCCTGCGCGACCTGCGCAGCGGCACCCTGACCCAGCTCACCCGCAGCACCGAGAAGGCCGGTGCGGTCGGCTTCGCCCGCGACGGCGGGGTCATCTGGCGCACCGGCCAGACCTGGTTCCACTGGACCGCCGCCGGCGGCGTGCAGCAGGTGGCCAGCCTGAAGGCCGAAAAGAACCCCGACGACGCGCCCAAGGCCGACGTGCTGCGCGACCAGCAGCTGCGGACCCTGGCCACGCTGCGCAACGACCGCGCCCAGCGCGACGCGCTCAAGCAGCAGGAAGCCAGCTGGCGCCGCGCCGACAGCACCCGTGCACCGGGCCCGGTGTACCTGGGCGCCGAGGTGGAGATCGTCGACAGCGCGCTGTCGCCGGACACCCGCAGCCTCATCGTGGTCACCAAGCCGAAGAGCTTCGACGAAGGCCGCGGCGGCAAGATGCCCAAGTACGTGACCGAATCGGGGTATGAGGAATTCGAGGACACCCGTACCCGGGTGGGCCGCAACGACCCGGAACCGAACGCGCTGTGGCTGGTCGACGCGGTCACCGGCACGGTCAAGCCGCTGTCGCTGGACAGCCTGCCGGGCATCGGTACCGACCCGCTGGCCGCGATGCGCAAGGCCGCCGGCAAGGATGCACTGAAGGGCAACCGTTCGGTGCAGGTGCTGGGCGGCCCCGGCGCGCCCGGGGTGCGCTGGAGCGCCGACGGCCAGCAGGCCGCGATCCTGCTGCGCGCCAACGACAACAAGGACCGCTGGATCGCCAGCGTCAGCCCGACCGAGGCGAAACTGCAGAACCGCCACCGCCTCACCGACGCGGCCTGGATCAACTGGAGCTTCAACGATTTCGGCTGGTCCAGCGACAACCGCACGCTGTGGCTGCTGTCGGAAGAATCGGGCTATTCGCACCTGTACACCCAGCAGGGCACGGCCAGGCCGCAGGCGATCACCAGCGGCAAATGGGAAACCTCGATGCCGGTGCCCAGCGCCGATGGCCGTGGCTTCTACGTGCTGTGCAACCAGCAGGCGCCGGGCGACTACGAGGTGTGCGCGGTGGACACCGCCTCGCGCCAGGTGCGTGAGCTGACCTCGCTCAACGGCGTGGAAGACTTCTCGCTGTCGCCGGACGGCCAGCAGCTGCTGGTGCGATACTCCGGCGCCTACCTGCCGGCGCAGCTGGCGGTGGTGCCCACTGCCGGTGGCCAGGCCAAGGTGCTGACCGATACCCGCAGCGCCGCCTTCAAGGCGCGCCAGTGGATCCAGCCCAAGCTGGTGCAGGTGCCTTCGAAGCACGGCGCGGGCGTGGTCTGGGCCAAGTACTACGGCCCGGAGAACCTGGAGCCGGGCAAGAAGTACCCGATCGCCATGTTCGTGCACGGCGCCGGTTACCTGCAGAACGTGCACCAACGCTACCCGGCCTACTTCCGCGAGCAGATGTTCCACAACCTGCTGGTGCAGCAGGGCTACGTGGTGCTGGACATGGATTACCGCGGCAGCGAAGGCTACGGCCGCGACTGGCGCACCGCGATCTACCGCAACATGGGCCACCCGGAACTGGAAGACTACAAGGACGGCCTCGAGTGGCTGGTGGCCACCCAGCAGGGTGACCGTGACCACGCCGGCATCTACGGTGGCTCCTACGGCGGCTTCATGACCTTCATGGCGCTGTTCCGTTCGCCGGGCACGTTCAAGGCCGGCGCCGCGCTGCGCCCGGTGGTGGACTGGCACCAGTACAACCACGGCTACACCGCCAACATCCTCAACACCCCGGACATCGACCCGGAGGCGTACCGCGTCTCCTCGCCGATCGAATACGCCGAGGGCCTGCAGGACCACCTGCTGATCGCGCACGGGATGATGGACGACAACGTGTTCTTCCAGGACTCGGTCAACCTCACCCAGAAGCTGATCGAGCTGCACAAGGACAACTGGAGCATCGCGCCCTACCCGCTGGAGCGCCATGGCTACGTGCGTGCCGATTCCTGGCTGGACCAGTACAAGCGCATCCTCAAGCTGTTCGAAGAGAACCTGAAGTGAGCCACGACGCGGCGACGATACGGATCGTCGCCGCGGTCATCTGCGACGCCCACCAGCGCGTGCTGGTAGTGCGCAAGCAGGGCTCGGCGGTGTTCATCCAGCCGGGCGGCAAGCCCGAGCCGGCTGAAGCCCCGCTGGCCGCGCTGGCGCGCGAGCTGGACGAAGAGCTGGGCGTGCAGCTGGACCCGGCCACGGCCGTGCCGCTGGGCGCGTTCAGCGATTGGGCCGTCCATGAACCCGGCTGCCGGGTGCAGGCCCAGGCCTGGTGGGTACAGGTGCTGGGCACGCCGCAGGCGCGCGCCGAAATCGCCGAACTGGCGTGGGTCCCGCTGCAGCCACCGCATGGCCGCCGCTTGGCACCGTTGAGCGAAGACCATATCCTGCCGGCGGCCAGGCGCGTGATCGTGCCGGGCTGACCCCACTGCTCACTGCCAGGACACCGGATGTCGTCTTCCTACCCCCCGTTGTTGCCGACTGCTGCCGCTGCCACTGCCGCCCCGATCGGCGACGCTGCGCCACGCTTCCTGGCCCCGCTGGCCAAGTCGGTACTGGTGGTGTGCATCGTCTCCGCCGTGTGCTGGGCCGGCTGCGCGGTGCTGGCCGTACTGCTGGGCAACTCGGCGTGGCTGCACGACCTGCTGCAGGGCGCCGACCTGTCGTGGATGCCGCCGTCGCTGCGCTGGTTCGGCCGGCATGCCGTGGCGGTGAACCTGTGGCTGTTCGCCCTGTGCGTGGCCGGCGCCATCGCCTGCTGGGGCCTCCTGCGCCGGCAGCGCTGGGCGCTGTGGACCTTCATCGTGCTGCTGGTGCTGACCGCGCTGCTCAACTTCGTCGGCGCCTGGGTCATCGACGACATCTTCCGCTACCTGATCGTGCACCTGCCGCAGCACGTGGGCGCCGAGGATGCCAGCCAGCTCCGCCACGACCTGCGCATCAACCGCGTGCTCTACACCGGCATCACCGTGCTGACCGCGCTGGCCTTCGCCGCCCTGCATGGCTGGCTGCTGCTGCGCGTGCTGCGCCCGGACGTGCAGCGGTGGTTCAAGCGTTGATGCCGGATCCGGCGCGGCCGCGTGCGGTACATTACCGCCATGAACGATTTCGACCGCGTCCGCGCCTACCTCATCGATCTGCAGGACCGCATCTGCACCGCCATTGAAACCGCCGATGGCCAGGCCCGCTTCGCCGAGGACGTCTGGCAGCGTGCCGAAGGCGGTGGCGGGCGCACCCGCATCCTGCGCGATGGCGCGGTGTTCGAGCAGGCCGGCATCGGCTTCTCCGACGTTTCCGGCACCCGCCTGCCGCCATCGGCCTCGGCCAACCGGCCGGAACTGGCCGGTGCCTCGTGGCGCGCCACCGGCGTGTCGCTGGTGTTCCACCCGCGCAACCCGTACCTGCCCACCACCCACGCCAACGTGCGCTACTTCAGTGCCGAGCGCGACGGTGAGCAGGTGGCCTCGTGGTTCGGTGGCGGCTTCGACCTGACCCCGTTCTATCCGTTCGATGAAGACGTGCAGCACTGGCACCAGGTCGCCCACGACCTGTGCGCGCCGTTCGGTGAAGAACGCTATGCGGCGCACAAGCGCTGGTGCGACGAATACTTCTTCCTGCGCCACCGCAATGAAACGCGCGGCGTGGGCGGGCTGTTCTTCGACGACCTGCACGGCGACTTCGAACGCGATTTCGATTACCTGCGCGCGGTCGGCGACGGCTTCCTGCAGGCCTACCTGCCAATCGTGGAGCGGCGCAAGGAGGCCGCGTACGGGGAGCGCGAGCGCGAGTTCCAGCTGTACCGCCGTGGCCGTTACGTGGAGTTCAACCTGGTCTACGACCGCGGCACCCTGTTCGGCCTGCAGAGCGGTGGCCGCAGCGAGAGCATCCTGATGAGCCTGCCCCCGCGCGTGCGCTGGGAGTATGGGTTCCAGCCGGAGCCCGTCAGCGCCGAAGCGCGGCTGGGCGATTACCTAGTGCCGCGCGACTGGCTCAGCCTGGGCTGAGCGGGTCCGCGCTGCCATCGAGCTGCGCTGCATACGCCGCCTGCGCCTTGCACGCTTTGTCCAGGTAATGGGTGTACTCCTGCCGCGCGTTGCTGATCACACTGCATTCGTCGCCATCGAACAGCCCGGCGCCGCAGTACACGCGGCCCGATGCCGCCAGCGCTTCGTGCCGTCGGATCACCTGCTGCAGGTAGTCGCGGGACGCTTCCAGCTTACCCTGGGTGCGCACCAGGTACTTCAGCTGCTTCTGCAACTCGCGGCGTTGCGTCTCCGGATGCAGCCGCCTGAAGATGCGCAGCCGCCACGAGCGCGGCCCGTTGGCCACCGCAGTGGGTAGCGCACGCGAGGGCGGCAGCCGCCTCGAGGCAGCGTCTTCGCTCATTCCCTCGGCATAGGGAGGAGGGGGATCCGCGTCCTGCCCCATCACCTGGGCGTAGGTCGGCGGCGGGGAAGACGCCCGCATCGCCTCGTGATGTGACGGGGGCATGCCGTGCAGCTGCCGGTTGGCTGCCCGGCCTTCCTCGTACACGGGGACCCACCGCCGGGGGGTGCCGACGGGCGAGGGGGAAGTGGCGGGGATATCAAACGGCATCGCGGGCATCTCCTTTGCGCGGGCCAGCCGGACGGCGGCCACTGATACCGGCGATTGCAGCAGCAGGCTTCCGGCTGCGCTTCCAGGTTTCGATCTTTGGCGGCCGAGGGTCACCGGGCGAGGTTGGACCGCCTGGGCCGGCCAACGGCCGGCGCTACCGCTTCTGCGTCACGATGGTGATGTGGCCGTTGATTTCCAGCAGCGCCATGGAGACCTCGCTGATGTGCGCGCAGCCCTGCTGGCGCATGGCCGCCTCCACGTCCGCACGGGTGACCAGTTCGCGCCGCAGCACCGAGTCCAGCAGCTTGCCGTCGCGGGCGATCAGCACCGGTTCGCCTTCCACCAGCGCTTCAATGCGGCGGCTGCGCTGGCTCAGCCAGCCCACGCCGTAGTTGAGGGAGATCAGCGTGGCGGCCAGCAACAGACCGCCGCCGAGCGAGGTGTCCTTGCCGAGCAGCGCGTTCTGCACCGCGTTGCCCAGCAGCACGATCAGCAGCACGTCGAACGGGGTGATCTGGCCCAGCGCGCGCTTGCCCGACAGGCGGACCATGCCGAGCACGACCACGTACACCACGACGGCGCGCAGGATGAATTCCCACCAGGGCATGGCCAGGTCGAACAGGTCGCTCATCGGGGGTTTCCTTGGGTACTGCTGGCAGCATGGGCGTGTGGCGTGCCAGAGGCAATCGGCATCGCTTGGGCCGGCCAACGGCCGGCGCTACCGGGCATTGCCTTTCCGGAGGCCCAAAATAAAAAGCCCCGCCGACCAGGGGGAGGTCAGCGGGGCCGGGGAACGGGCGCTTGGGGAGGAGCCCCCGTTCCGAGATCTGCTCCAGGGGATGGGAGAGATCCACAACAGGCGTTGCGCCTGTCGAGGTCTATAAAAGCACCTTGAACATTGATGATTCGTGAAGGCTGCCAATTAATACTCGGGTGAATCTTGAAACATTCATCCAAGAGTCAGTTTCTAGCCCGGGGATGGACCAATTCAGCTTTTGTAACGTGATTTGGGTCTCAATGTGCCTCATCCCAGTTATCGCCGACACCCGCGTCAACCACCAGCGGAACCCGCAATTGCGCCGAAGACGACATTAGTTCCACCACCTGCGAGCGCAAGGTTTCGAGAAACTCGCTTTCGGTTTCGAATACCAGTTCATCGTGCACCTGCAGAATCATCCGCGCCCGCCCGCCCTGGCCCTGCAGCCAGTCGTCCACCTTCACCATGGCGCGCTTGATGATGTCCGCGGCGGTGCCCTGCATGGGCGCATTGATCGCCGCACGTTCGGCACCCGCGCGCAGGCCCTGGTTGCGCGCGTGAATATCGTTCAGGTACAGCCGGCGGCCTTCCAGCGTTTCCACATAGCCCTGGTCACGCGCCTGCTGGCGCATGCGTTCCATGAAGTCGCGCACGCCGGGGTAGCGGCTGAAATACAGGGCCACGTAGTCCTGCGCCTGGCCACGGTCGATGCCCAGGTTGCGGGCCAGCCCGAACGCGCTCATGCCATACATCAGGCCGAAGTTGATCGCCTTGGCGGCGCGGCGCTCGTTCGGGGTGACCTCGTCCAGCGCGCGGCTGAACACCTCGGCGGCGGTGGCGCGGTGCACGTCCACGCCCTGCTCGAAGGCGCGCACCAGGCCCGGGTCCTCGGACAGGTGGGCCATGATCCGCAGTTCGATCTGCGAGTAATCGCAGGCCAGCAGCTTGTGCCCTGGCGGGGCCACGAAGGCGCGGCGGATGCGGCGGCCGTCCTCGGTGCGGATCGGGATGTTCTGCAGGTTCGGGTCGGAGGAGGACAGGCGACCGGTGGCCGCACCGGACTGGTGGTAGCTGGTGTGGACCCGGCCGGTGTCGGGGTTGACCATCTCGGGCAGCTTGTCGGTGTAGGTGCTGCGCAGCTTGGCCAGGCCGCGGTACTCCAGGATCACCCGCGGCAGCTCGTGCTGTTCGGCAATCGCCTCCAGCGCCTCTTCGTTGGTGCTGGGCTGGCCCTTGGGGGTCTTTACCAGCGCCGGCAGCTTCAGCTCGTCGAACAGCACCGCCTGCAGCTGCTTGGGCGAGTCCAGGCTGAAGGTGCGCCCGGCCAGCTCGGTGGCCTTCTGCTGTGCGGCCAGCATGCGCGCGCCCAGGTCCTGGCTCTGCCGGCGCAGCTCGGCGCTGTCGATATAGACGCCGTTGGCCTCGATCCGGGCCAGCACCGGCACCAGCGGCATTTCGATGCTGCGGTACACGTTGTCCAGCGACGCCGATTCCAGCAGCTGCGGATGCAGCACGCGGTGCAGGCGCAGGGTGATGTCGGCGTCCTCGGCCGCGTAGCGGCTGGCTTCGTCCAGCCCCACCTGCGAGAACGGGATCTGCTTGGCGCCCTTGCCGGCCACGTCCTCGAACTTGATCGTGGTGTAGCCGAGGTAGCGCATCGCCAGCGAATCCATGTCGTGGCGGGTGGCGGTGGAATTGAGCACGAAGCTCTCGAGCATGGTGTCGTCGTGGTAGCCCTTCACGTCCACGCCATGGCGGCGCAGCACGTGCAGGTCGTACTTGCCATGCTGGCCGAGCTTCTTCTTGTCCGGGTTCTCCAGCAGCGGGCGCAGCGCGTCCAGCACCTGCCCGCGCGGCAGCTGCGCCGGGGCGCCCGGGTAGTCATGCCCGACCGGGATGTAAGCGGCCTTGCCCGGTTCCACGGCCAGGCTGATGCCGACCAGGTTGGCGCGCATGGCATCCAGCGCGTCGGTCTCGGTGTCGAAGGCGATCAGCTCGGCCGCCTCGGCCCGGGCCACCCAGGCCTGCAGCTGCTCGGTGGTGAGCACGGTCTCGTATTCGCCCGGAGCGGACAGCGCCGCATCCAGCGCCGGGGCCGGCTCGGCGGCCGCGCCCCGGGCGTAGCC
>NZ_CAUQPH010000125.1:0-10590 GCF_963519925.1 uncultured Stenotrophomonas sp.
TCGCCGCCCCGGCTTCCAGCGCCCGCGGCACGATCGCGCGCCCGGCCGCCACCGCGCCGGACGACACGATCACGACCTCGCGCCCCGCCAGTACATTGGCGGAAACGAACTGCGCCAGCCCCAGCGCGTGACGGGGCGACAGCCCACCGCCATCGGCCGCCAGCAGGCTGCTGCCGACCTTCAGGACGGCGCGCTTCCAGCCAGGCACCGGCTGTTCGGGGAACGGGGACTGCACGGGCGTGGGGTGCATCGCGGGGGCTCCCTCAGCGGGTGGACCATTCGTGGACGGTGGCGGTGGCGCTGCCCAGGGTCATCAGCGGATCCGCGTCGACGATGGCCTGCGCGGCGGCGCGGTCGGCCACGTTGTGCAGCACGTAAGCGCCGCCGGTCTTGTCGGTGAACCCGCCGGTGATGAGCAGCTGGTCGCGGGCGCGCACCTCATCGAGAAAACGTGCGTGTTCGGCACCCGCTTCATCACGGAACGCAGGCGTGCGGGTAACCAATACGAGGTAGCAGATCTTCATGCGGAACTCCGTTGATTGATGCCAATACAGGAACGGCGGCCAGTGGCCGCCGTCCTGCGTTACGCCAGTGCTGCCCAGCGGGCGCGCAGTTCGTCGAGCCGCAGGTCCGCGGCCGCGCCGGGCGACACGCGCGCGGCCAGGCTGCCTTCCGGAGTACGTCCCTGCCCGGCGGTATCCGAGGACGCAGCCGCCGCCTTGTAGGCCTCGCGGAACGGGACGCCGGCCACGGCCGCTTCCACGGCCACGTCGGTGGCGTACATGCCCGAATCGATGGCAACGCGCAGCTTGTCTTCGCGCCATTCCAGGTTGGCCAGCAGCGCCGGCAGCAGTTCCAGCGCGGCCAGGCCACGACCGAAGCCGTGGAAGATGGCGCCCTTGCTGCCCTGCAGGTCGCGGTGGTAACCGGACGGCAGCGACAACAGCTGCTCGATCTCGGTACGCGCCGCAGCCACGCTGGCGTGGGTGGCGCGCATCAGTTCGATCACGTCCGGGTTGCGCTTGTTGGGCATGATCGAGCTGCCGGTGGTGTACTGCGCCGGCAGCGCGACGAAGCCGTACTCGCCGCTGGTGAACAGCGACAGGTCCCAGGCCAGGCGGCGCAGGTCCAGGGTGGCACCGCCGAGCGCTTCCAGTGCGGCCAGCTCGAACTTGCCGCGCGACAGCTGCGCGTAGATCGGCGAGATCTGCATGCGCGCAAAGCCCAGGGCCTGGGTGGTGTGGGCGCGGTCCAGCGGCAGGTTCACGCCGTAACCGGCCGCCGTGCCCAGCGGATTGGCATCGACCAGCGCGAAGATGTCGTGCGCGCGCACCGCGTTGTCGATGAAGGCTTCAGCCCAGCCGGCCCACCACATGCCCGCCGAGGACACCACGGCGCGCTGGATGTGGGTGTAGCCCGGCACCGGCAGGTCTTTCTCGGCTTCGGCGCGATCCAGGGCGACCTTGGCTACTTCGCGGCTCAGCGCGGAAACCTGCAGCAGCTTGTCCTTCAGCCACAGCCGGGTGGCGACCAGGATCTGGTCGTTGCGGCTGCGGCCGGTGTGGATCTTGCGGCCGGCATCGCCCAGGCGTTCGGTCAGGCGCGCTTCGATCGCCGAATGGCAATCCTCGAAGCGCTCGTCGAGCACGAACCCGCCGCTGCGGAAATCGTCGGCCAGCACGTCCAGCTCGCGCTGCAGATCGCCGCGCTCGGTGGCGGTGAGGATGCCGATGTTCTCCAGGCCCTGCGCGTGCGCCTTGCTGGCCTGCACGTCGTACAGGAAGAACTCGCGGTCGAGGATGACGTCATCGCCGGCGAGGAAGGTCTGGATTTTCGCATCCACCGCTACGCCGGGCTTCTGCCAGAGAAGGTCTGCCATGTCTTGCTCCAATCAATGCGGAATCGAGGTCAGTTCATCCAGGCCCAGGGCCAGGTTGAGGTTCTGCATGGCCTGGGTGGCCGCGCCCTTGAGCAGGTTGTCCAGCGTCGCCACCACCACCACGCGCTTGCCGCCCGGGGCCACGGTGAAGCCACCGATCTGCACGCCGTGGCGGCCGGCGATGCGGCTCACCCACGGCGCTTCGTCGATGACCTCGACCAGCGCTTCATCGGCGTAGAAGCGCCGGTAGGCGTCGACGATCTGCTCGCGGCCCAGCGGCTGCTGCAGCCACAGGTTGACGGTCATGGTGATGCCACGGAAATGCGGGGCCACGTGTGGCATGAACTCCACCGGCACGCGCAGGTGCGCGCTCACTTCGCGTTCGTGCACATGGTTGGTGAGCGCGTACGGCATCAGGTTGTCGCGCAGCAGCTCGGGGTTGTTCTTGTCCGACGGGGTGGTGCCGGCGCCGGAATAGCCGGACACGCCGAAGCACTGCGGCGGACCGGCCAGCTGGTCGAGCAGCGGGCTGATCGCCAGTTGCATCGCGGTGGCGTAGCAGCCCGGGTTGCTGATGTGTTTCTGGCCACGGTAATCGCCGCGGGTCAGCTCGGGCAGGCCGTAGTACCAGCTGCCTTCGAAGCGGTGGTCGGCCGACAGGTCCACGATCACCGTGTCCGGGCGCGCCGCGTCCAGCGCTGCGACGAACGGGGCGGACAGGTCGTTGGGCAGCGCGAGGATCACCGCGTCCGCACCCTTGGCGGCGACGGCGTCGGCGTCCAGGTTCTCGAAGTAGAGCGGGGCCCTGCCCTGCTGATCGACGTCAGGGTAATGCGCGTCCACGCGCTGCCCGGCCAGCTCGCGCGAGGACACGAAGGCCAGCGCCAGCTGCGGGTGCGCGGCGATCAGCTTGATCAGCTCGGCACCGGTATGGCCTCGGGCACCGACGATGCCAATGGTGAAAGTTGTCTTGGAAGTGCTCATGCGTGTGCGTCCAGGCGGTCCTGCAGGTGGCGTTTGACCTCCGGCCACTCCGCGTCGGTGATGGAAAAGATGACGGTATCGCGCGCGCTGCCGTCCGGGTGCCGCTTGTGGTTGCGCAGCACGCCGTCCTGCCGGGCGCCAAGTCGCGCGATCGCCGCGCGCGAGGCCGTGTTGAGGGTGCTGGTTTCCAGTACCACGCTGATGCACTGCAGCCGTTCGAAGGCGTGGCGCAGCAGCATCAGCTTGGCCTCGGTGTTGACCCCGGTGCGCTGCGCGCTGCGTGCATACCAGGTATGCCCGATGCTCAGGCGCGGCACGCTTTCCTCGAGATCGTAATAGCGGGTGGTGCCCACCACCTGGCCGTCGCCATCCAGCACCGCGAACGGCAGCGCCTTGCCTTCGGCCTGCGCCTTCAGCGCCGCCTGCACGTAGGCGGTCATGCCCTTGGCGTCGGGTACGTAGGTGTAGCTGAGCTGCGACAGCGAACCATCGCCCAGCGCGCCGCGCAGGCCGTCGATATGCCCCATCTGCAGCGGCTCGAGGCGGACATGCCGGCCGTCGAGGGTGGGGACGCGGGTCCAGTCGGCGTGGTTCACCGGGTCAACCCTCCAGGCTCGGGGTACGCGCGGCGCAATGGTCGACGTAGGTGCGGATGCGATCGAAGCCGTCGGCGCCGAACCAGAACACCTTCCAGTGGTCCTGCTTGTAGCAGCCGTCGGATTCGGCGTAGTAGAAGTGGTTGATCGGGTTGCCGTGGCGCGAACGCCAGAACAGCTGCGGGGTCTCCTCCAGCATCACGTTCCAGACCGCGCGGCCCAGGCCTTCGCCCTGTGCGTCGTCGAGCACGGCGAACTTGTCCAGGTACACGCCTTCGGCCTCGTCGGTAAGGATCACCGCGGCGCGGTAGTTCTCGCTGACATAGGCGCGCAGCAACCGGGTCTTGTCGAAGTAGTCCGGCACCAGCGTGCGGCCGAAGCTGGACTCGATCAGGCCCTTCAGGCGCGGCAGGTCCAGTTCGTCCCAGGAGGTCGCACGCAGCACCTTCTCGCCCTTGCGCACCAGCGTGCCCGAGCCCTTGTGGGTGAACAGTTCCTTGGCCAGGTCGGCCGGACGCGTGATCGACACCGACGACTCCAGCGGCAAGCGGTCCAGCAGGTCCTTGATCTGTTCGATCTTGACCCGCATGCCACCGTGGATCCACGGCTGCTGCATCAGCTGGTCGTATTCGGTGGAGAGGTTGATCGAGTCGATCACCCTGCCCTCTTCATCCAGCAGGCCGCCGGTGCCGGTGAGGAAGATGATCTTGTACGGCTGCAGCTCCTGCACCAGCTCGTTGGCGGCGAAGTCGGCGTTGACGTTGAGGATCTGGCCGCAGCGGGTTTCACCCAGGCTGGTGATCACCGGGATGGAACCGGCGCGCAGGCTGGCTTCGATCGGCGCCAGGTTGACCTTCTTCACTTCGCCGACCAGGCCGTAGGTGTCCTGGTCCAGGTACTCGGCCTCGAACACGCCGCCGGTGATCGAAGTGGCGCGTGCACCGTTCTGCTGCAGCGCTTCGACCAGCTGCAGGTTGGAGGCCTGGAACACCCGGCGCACGATCGCCAGGCCTTCCGGCGAGGTCACGCGCAGGCCGTTGACGGTCTGCTTGACGATGCCGGCGGCGGACAGCTCGGCATCCAGCTGCGGGCCCGCACCGTGCAGCACGATCGGGGTCAGCCCGACTTCCTGCAGGAACGACAGCGACGACGTCAGCGCGTCGAGGTCGTCACGCAGCACGGCGCCGCCGACCTTGACCACGGCGAAGCGCTTGGCATCCACCTGCGAAAAGCGCTTGAGGTACTGGCTGATCTCCTTCGCGCTGGCCATGCTGGAAAGCAGGCGCACGATGGTCTGGCGGGTCTGGCGGTGGGGCTGGAGGGCAGGAGACATTTCGGTTTCGTCACAGGCGGCGGTCGCCGCGTTGCAGGTCCGCCCGGCAGTGCCGGACGGCATGTTCAAGGGTCAGGCGCCGGCGCTGATGATGCGGTGCACGGCGTCGGTGTAACGCTGCAGCTGCTCCAGCGTCACGAACTCGTCGGCGGTGTGGGCCTGGGCGATGTCGCCCGGGCCGTACACCAGGGTGGTGTAACCGCTGGCCGAGAACAGCGAGGCCTCGGTCCAGAAATCCACCGCGTTGCCGATCGGCAGGTCCAGCGCATCGGCCACGTCACGCGCGGCCAGGCGGCGGTTCTCCGCTTCGGCAATGTCGCCGGCCGGCAGGCTGGGACCACGGAAGGTTTCGGTGAACACCGCCGCTTCCGGTTCGGCGAAGCCGGCGAAGGTGGCCAGCAGCGCGTCGATGTCCATCGACGGCAGCGGTCGGAACCCGAAGCGCAGCTCGGCCGCCGGGGCGATCATGTTGGCCTTGATGCCGCCTTCGACCCGGCCGATGTTGAAGCGCAGGCCGGTGAGGCCGCCGAAGCGGGCATGCGCCAGCGATTCGACGTGGTCCAGCGCGCGGTTGCCCCAGCGCATGGCTTGGTGCAACGCGCTGGCGGCCGCGTCCTGCTTGCCGGAGGCATGCCCGGCACGGCCGGCGAAGTGCATCAGCACCGAGCTGATGCCACGGTGCGCGAGCACCGCTTCGCTCATGGTCGGCTCTGCCACCAGCACCGCTTCATACGGAATGCCACGGGCGAGGAAGGCCGCGATGCAACGCGGATCGTTGGCTTCCTCGTCGCTGGAAAACAGGAACGCCGCGTCGCCGTCGCTGGCATTGGCCGCGGCCACCAGTGCGGCGGCCGCGCCCTTGATGTCGCATACGCCAAGCCCGATCACCCGATCATCGGCACGCCGCATGACGTGCGGGTCGGCGCTCCAGTGCGGGGAATCGGGCACGGTGTCCAGGTGCACGTTGAACAGGTACTTCGGCGTGCCGCGCACCGCATACAGGCTGACCGCACCGTCGCCGTGGTCGATCACCTCCACGTTGAACCCGGGCAGGTTCGCGCGCAGGTAATCGAAGATGCCACCGGTGGTGATCGCACGCGGCGGGTTGCGGGTGTCGAACGACACCAGTGCCTGCAGGTGATGGAGCGTCTGTTCAAGCATTGATCAACAATCCTTCAGAAACACGTTGCCGACTGGAGAAAAGCCCCCTTCTTGTTGAAGGGGGCGCGCCAACGGCGCGGGGTCAAGGTGGAATGCCACCCCGGAGGTCAACCGCGGCTCAACCGCGGTTGACCTGCGCGTACAACGTCGAGCTCATGCCGAACAGCTTGATGAAGCCCTCGGCTTCCTCCACGCCCCAGTCCGCCGACTGCGCGTAGGTGGCGCCCTTGGTGTTGAGCAGGTGCGGCGACTTCACCGCCACCGCGTCCACGCGGCCGCCACGGGTTTCCAGCACCACTTCGCCGTTGACCTTGGCCTGCGAGGACTTCAGGAACGCCTCGATGTCAGTCTTCAGCGGGTCGTGGTAGAAGCCTTCGTACACCAGCTCCACCCACTTGCGTGCCACGTCCGGCTTGAAGCGGTTCTGCTGCTTCGTCAGCACCGCGTCTTCCAGCGCGCGGTGCGCCGTCAGCAGCGAGACCAGGCCCGGCGCTTCGAACACGATGCGCCCCTTCAGGCCGATCACGGTGTCGCCGGTGTACACGCCACGGCCCACGCCGTACGGCGCGAACAGCTTGTTGAGCTGGGCCAGGATCTGCTCGCCCGGCAGCGCCTTGCCGTTGAGTTCCACGGCTTCACCTTCGACGAACTTCAGGGTGACGTTCAACGCCGCTTCCGGCCACTCGCTGCGCGGTGCGCACCAGCCGCGGGCGCCTTCACCCGGCGCTTCCCAGCGGTCGATCTCGCCGCCGGACATGGTCAGGCCGAGCAGGTTCTCGTTGATGGTGTAGGCCTGCTGCTTGGCGCGCACGCCGAAACCGCGCTCTTCCAGGTACTTCTGCTCGTAGGCGCGGGTCTGGGTGTGTTCCTTCTGGATCTCGCGGATCGGCGCGACGATCTGGTAGTCGCCCAGCGCCTTTACCGCCAGGTCGAAGCGGACCTGGTCGTTGCCCATGCCGGTGCAGCCGTGGGCAATGATGTTGGTACCCAGTTCGGCGGCGCGCTTCAGCGCGGCATCGACGATCAGGTAGCGGTCCGACACCAGCAGCGGGTACTGGCCCTGGTAGCCTTCACCGGCCCACACGAACGGCTTGACGAAACCGGCCCAGATGGCCGGGCCGCCGTTCACGGTGACGTGGCTGGTCACGCCGAGTTCGGCGGCGCGCTTCTCGATGTAATCGCGCTCTTCGTCATCCACGCCGCCGGTGTCGGCGAACACGGTGTGCACGTTGTAGCCGCGCTCCTGCAGGTAGGGCACGCAGAAGCTGGTGTCGAGTCCGCCGGAGAAAGCCAGGACGATGTCTTTGTTGGTCATGGGGTGGGATCCGATGTTGGGGGTTCTGTGTTTTTCGTATGGGACCGCGAAGCCACGCAGGGCGTGGCTCTACGTGTGGTGGACCGGGGCTCAGCGGCCAGCTACGGCAGCCATGATCGCCTTCTGCACGTGCAGGCGGTTTTCCGCTTCGTTGATGGCGATGCACTGCGGCGAATCCATCACCGCGTCGGTGGCCTTGACGTTGCGGCGCAACGGCAGGCAGTGGCTGAACACGCCGTTGTTGGTCATGGCCATCTTTTCTTCGTCGACGATGAAGTGCTTGTACTGGTCGCGGATCGGCTTCTCCGGTTCCCAGTTGCCGAAGAACGGCAGCGCGCCCCAGCTCTTGGCATAGACCACGTCGGCGCCGCTGTAGGCGCTGGCGATGTCATGGCTGATCTTCAGCGAACCGCCGTTCTCGGCCACGTTCTGTTCGGCCCAGCCCATGTAGCGGTCGTCGAGGATGTAGTCGGCGGTCGGGCACAGCAGGGTCACGTCCATGCCCATGCGCGTGGCGATGGTCAGCGCGGAGTTGGCCACGGCGGTGTTCAGCGGCTTGGGGTGGTAGGTCCAGGTCAGCACGTACTTCTTGCCGCGCAGGTCCTGGGTGCCGAAGTGTTCCTGCAGTGCCATCACGTGGGCCAGTTCCTGGCACGGGTGGGTGATGGTTTCCATGTTGATCACCGGGACCGGCGAATACTTTGCGAAGCTGTTGAGCACGATGTCCTGGCGGTCGTAGGCCCAGTCCACGAACTTCGGGAAGGCGCGCACGGCGATGATGTCGCAGTAGCGGCCCAGCACCTTGGCCACTTCGGCGATGTGCTCTTCGGTGTCGCCGTCCATCACCGTGCCCAGGTTGAACTCGATCGGCCACGCGTCCTTGCCCGGCTGCAGCACCACCGCGTGCGCGCCCAGCTGGAACGCGCCCAGCTCGAAGCTGGTGCGGGTGCGCATGGACGGGTTGAAGAACACCAGGGCAATGGACTTGCCCTTGAGCTGATCGCCCAGCTTGTTGCGCTTGAACAACGCGGCCTGGGTGAGCAGGGCGTCGAGTTCGGGGCGGCTCCAGTCCTGGGTGTTCAGGAAGTGCTTCAGGGACATCGGGTGATCTTTTGAGGCGGGCGATTGGGGAAAAGGGAAAGGGGAAAAAACCTGCAGATGAAACTTTTCAGAACGTGGAAACGAAAAAACCCAGCCGGGAGGCTGGGTTTTCCGAACAGACAGCACGAAGCTCCGGTTACCCAGCGAAAATGTGGGGTTCCGGTCGGCGGGCACGCGACGTCATGCCCGTAGCCATACGGGCGGCGCTGGTGTCGTGCTGGAAATCGGTGAGTTTCATGGCCGCCCATCTTTACATGCGAGGGGGGTGCGCGCAAGCCTGAATCGCGATTCAGGCGGGTAGGTATCGACCGTTGGTCGACACGCGTCACGGATTGGCGGCGCCGCCCTGCTCCGGCCCGACCCACGGGGTGATCGACACCCGGATCTTGAGCCGGTTGCCCGGGTCTTCCGGCAGGCGGGAGCGGTATTTGGTGCCCTTGTAGACGTAATCCACGTCATAGGCGATCGGGCGACGGAACTCGCGGCCGACCGGGATGATCCGGCAGTCGCGGGTCAGCAGCGGCCCGTTGTTGCTGGCCGGGGCCTCCACCACCGGGGCCATCTCCTCGACGCTGCCGTCCTCGCGCTTGAAGATCGACCGCACCGAGTCCATGAAGCGGCCGAAGCGGCCCTTCTCTTCCTGGGGCTCTTCGCCGGTGACGTTGACCGGGGCCAGGGTCCGGGTCGACACCGGCTCGCAATGCTCCTCGGTGCGGGTCGCGCGCAGGGTCTGGAACACCGGCTCCACGTTGAGGACCTGCGCGTAGTCGAACTTCACGTTCTCCACGATCACCACCCGGTTACGGACCTCGGCTTCCTGGGCGCACGCCATGAAGGCGGCGCTACCCAGCAGGCAGGTCAGCGTCAGCAACGAAGCGGATTTCATTGGCAACTGGTTCGAGGACAAGGGGGATAGTGTAGGCAGTGACAGGCACAAGGGGCTGAACATTACCCTTCCACGACGCATCTGCCCATCCCGGACGGTGCCGTTTCCGACCCATTGGCCGATGCGGGACCGGCGCGTGGCGCCGATGTGATCTAAAATCGGGGGCTTGCCCCTACCCCCCGGCCCTACGCCCCCATGACCCTGCGCCTGCACAACAACCTGACACGCCAGCTCGAACCGTTCACGCCGCTCGATCCGACCTGTCCGACCCTGTATGTGTGCGGTCCCACGGTCTACAACTACGTGCACATCGGCAACGCGCGCGGGCCGGTGGTGTTCGGGGTGCTGGCAGACCTGCTGCGGCGCCGTTTCGGCGGCCTGCGCTACGCCCGCAACATCACCGACGTGGACGACAAGATCAACACCGCCGCGCGCGAGCAGGACGTGCCGATCTCGGCCATCACCGACCGCTTCGCCGCCGCCTACCGTGAAGACATGGCCGCACTGGGCGTGGTGCCGCCGGACATCGAGCCGGAAGCCACCGCTCACATCCCGCAGATCATCGCGATGATCGAGCAGCTGATCGCCGCCGACCACGCCTATGCGGCCGAGGGCCACGTGCTGTTCGCGGTGGCCTCGTTCGCCGGGTACGGCAAGCTGTCCAACCGCGACCCCGAGGAAATGCTGGCAGGCGCGCGCGTGGACGTGGCCCCGTACAAGCGCGACCCGGGCGATTTCGTGCTCTGGAAGCCGTCCAGCGACGACCTGCCCGGCTGGGACTCGCCCTGGGGCCGGGGCCGCCCGGGCTGGCATATCGAATGCTCGGCGATGGCCGCCGCGCACCTGGGCCCGACCATCGACATCCATGCCGGTGGCGTGGACCTGCAGTTCCCGCACCACGAGAACGAGATCGCGCAGAGCGAGTGCGCGCACGGCGGGCAGACCTTCGCCCGGTTCTGGCTGCACAACGGCATGCTCAACTTCGGCGGCGCCAAGATGAGCAAGTCGATCGGCAACATCGAACGGGTCCACGACCTGGTGCGCCAGCATGCGCCGGAGGCACTGCGCTACGCGCTGCTGTCGGCCCACTACCGGCAGCCGCTGGACTGGTCCGACGCGCTGATCGAGCAGTCGGTGCGGACCCTGGACCGCCTGTACGGCACCCTGCGCGACCTGGCCGACGTTACCGCGACCCCGGCCATCCCGGCCGCGATCGAGGCCGCGCTGGACGATGACCTGAACACCCCGCAGGCGCTGGCCGAGCTGGCCCGGCTGGGTGCGGAAGCCCGTCGCGCCGACCCCGCCGACAAGGCCGGCTGGAAGGCGGCCCTGCTC
>NZ_CAUQPH010000126.1:0-10503 GCF_963519925.1 uncultured Stenotrophomonas sp.
GGCCGGACGGGCCACCGCGCGCGGTGCCGGTGCCGGCGCCGGGGCGGCGGCGACCAGGTCCTGCTCGTCCAGGCGGAAGATCGACACGGCGTCGCTGAGGTGGCCGGCCTGTTCTTCCATCGAACGCGCGGCGGCAGTGGCTTCCTCCACCAGCGCGGCGTTCTGCTGGGTGGTTTCGTCCATCTGCACCACGGTCTGGTTGACCTGTTCGATACCGGCCGACTGTTCCTGCGAGGCCGCCGAGATCTCGGCCATGATGTCGGTCACGCGCTGCACCGAGGCGACGATCTCGCCCATGGTGGCGCCGGCCTTCTGGACCAGGGCCGAACCGTCATTGACCTTGCCGACCGAGTCGTCGATCAGGCCCTTGATTTCCTTGGCCGCACCGGCCGAGCGCTGGGCCAGGGTGCGCACTTCCGAGGCGACCACGGCGAAGCCGCGGCCCTGTTCGCCGGCACGCGCCGCTTCGACCGCGGCATTCAGTGCCAGGATGTTGGTCTGGAAGGCGATGCCGTCGATCACCGAGATGATCTCGGCGATCTTCTTGGACGAGGTCTGGATCGCGCTCATGGTGGTCACCACCTGGCCGACCACTTCACCGCCCTGCGAGGCCACGCTGTGCGCGCCGATGGCCAGCTGGTTGGCCTGGCGGGCATGCTCGGCGTTCTGGCGCACGGTGGAGGTGAGTTCCTCCATCGAGGCAGCGGTTTCTTCCAGGTTGGCAGCCTGTTGTTCGGTACGGCGCGACAGGTCGCTGTTGCCGGTGGCGATTTCGCTGGCGGCCGAGCTGATGGCCTGGCTGGACTGCTTGATGCGGGTGACGATGCCGCTGAGCTGTTCGGCGGTGGCGTTGGCGTCGTCGCGCATGGTGGCAAACACGCCTTCGAACTCGCCGTGCATGCGCACGGTCAGGTCGCCCTGCGACAGCGCGGTGAGCAGGCCGGAAATCTGTTCGATGCTGGAGGCGTTCGCGTCGAGCAGGCCATTGATCTGCTGGGCCAGCTGCAGGAAGAAGCCGTCCTTGCCTTCGGCGGCGATGCGGCCGGACAGGTCGCCGGCAGCGGCCTGGGCGATGACGCGCGCCACTTCGGCTTCCACCAGCGCCTCGGGGGTGCGGTCGCGCCATTCGACCACGTGGCCGACGCTTTCGCCTTCTTCATTGCGGATGGTGGACACGACCTGCGCGAACTGGGCGTCGCCGAACTGCATGGCGCGGCGGGCCACGCCGTGCTGCTTGAGGTTGGCCAGCAGGCCGGCGTCCATTTCGCCACGGTGCTCGAGCACGGTCAGCGGACGGCCGACCAGCGAGGTGCTGGCGTCGAAGTCCGGCAGCTGCTTGCGCAGTTCGTCCTGGTACTGGGACAGGGTCTGTTCCAAGGCGCGGTTGGCGTAGACGATGTTGAGGTGGTTGTCGGTCAGGTACACGCCGGTGGAGCTGTAATCCAGCGCGGTGCGGATGCGCAGGTTCTCGCGGGCCACGGCCTGTTCGGTTTCGGTGCGCTCGCGCAGGTCGCGCTGCATGCGCTGCATGGCCTGCATCAGGTCACCGACTTCGTCCTTGCGGCTGACGTCGATATGGCCATCGAGCTTGCCGCCGGCCACTTCGTTGGACACCAGCACCGCGCCACGGACGGCGCCGACCAGCGAGCGGGCGAACAGGTAGACCAGCACCAGGCCGAGCGCGGCGCCGCCGAGCAGGGCGATGACGGTGAGGGTGGCGGAGGTGGCGTAGGTGCTTTCCGCTTCTTCGCGCGAGGCGCGGGCAAGGCGGTTGTCTTCGGCGATCAGGGTCTCCAGGGCGGCGGAGGCCTTGAGGTGCTTGGTGCGGGTTTCGCCGACGAAGGTATCGACGGCGTCGTCCGGCAGGTCCAGCTCGAGCATTTCGGTGACGGCGTCGTAGGAGGCGAGCGAGTCGTTCCAGTCCTTGGCGAAGGCGTCGAACAGCTTCTTCTGCTGCGGGCTGTCGATCAGCTCGGGGTACTTCTTGATCGAGGCGGCGATCTTGCCGCGCAGGTCGGCGGCGCGGGTCTTGGCTTCGGCCTTGACGTCGTCGCTGGCGCGGATCAGGCCCTGGTAGGCGGAGTTGCGGTATTCACCGAGCATGCCGCGCATTTCGCCGGCCAGGCGGATGCTCTCCATCCGGTTGCCGGCCAGTTCGGTGGTTACGTTGTTGAGGGAGTGCAGGCCACGGTAGGCGACCACGCCCTGCAGCAGCATCACCAGCAGGATTACGCCGAAAGTCAGCATCAACTTCGGCATCAGTTTGAGGTTCTTGATCCATTGCATGGTGGTGCACTCTCCGGTGGCAGACGCGCCCGGGCATCAGGCCCGGTTGCAACGACCACGCCGGCGCGGGCCGGCGTGGCAGGGCATGGGGCTATTACTTGATGTTGGCGAGCTTGAGGCCGGACGGCGAGCTGACTTCGATTTCAGCGCGCGAGGCGTCGCGGGCGATCTTGCCGATCACGCAGACGGTCTTGCCTTCCAGGGTTTCCAGCGGGAAGCTGAACTTGCCGCGGTTTTCGCCGGCGATGCGGGCCGAGAAGGTGTGGCGCGGGAAGGCGCCGCCCATGTACAGGAAGGTCGGCTGGCCTTCGGAGCCTTCGGCGTAGCGGGCCTTTTCGACCTTGCCGCAGACCATGCCGTCCTTGCCGACCGAACGCGCCGCCAGCTCCGGCGGGATCATTTCGGCGGACTGGGCGAAGGCGGAGGAGGCGGAAGCGGCGAGGACGGCGATCGACAGCAGGGTGGGCAGGGTCTTCATCGGGAGTTCTCCGGGGGATATGGATAGTTGGCCCGGTGGTGGGTGAGCCCACGCAGCCGGTTCCTGAATCCAGCTATCGGCCATTCGCGACAGAACTGAAGGATTTTTGTTGAACGAAAATCGATCCGATCCGGCGCAATGGGGGGTGGGTCAGGCAGCGGCGTCTTCGACGGCGGCAGGCTGGCCCATGTCGGCGCTGTCGAGCAGGGTTTCGATATCCAGCAGGATCAGCATGCGGTCGTCCTGGGTGCCGATGCCGGAGATGAAGCGGGTATCGACGGCGGCGCCGAATTCGGGGGTGGGGCGGATCTGGTCGGCGCTGAGCGGAATGACGTCGGAGACGCTGTCGACGACGATGCCGACGACGCGGTTGTCGACGTTGAGCACGATCATGACGGTGAAGGCGTCATAGCGCGCGTCGTCCAGGCGCAGCTTGAGGCGCAGGTCGATGACCGGGACGATGGTGCCGCGCAGGTTGATCACTCCCTTGATGTAGTCGGGGGCGTCGGGGACGCGGGTGACCGAGTCATAGCCGCGGATTTCCTGGACCTTGAGGATGTCCACGCCGTAGTGCTCGGCGCCGAGGGTGAAGCTGAGGTACTCGCCACCGCTGCTGGCGGCGTTGGGGTTGCTGTCGTTCATGGAAGGAATCCTGGGTCGGGCGTGGCGGTCGGAAAACCGGGGCGTCATTCCGGATATCGGCCTGGATCGCGACGACTTTAGGGAAGAGCGTCCGACCAACGGTCGGACCTGCGCGGGCCTCCGAATCGGTTCCTACGTCGCTGTCATTCCCCGTTCTTGCGGGCGCTGCGCTGGCGGTCGATGCGGAAGATGTAGCGCTGGATGGCGCTGTCGCCGCCGCGGGGCAGGCCGTCGAAACGCATGCCGATGCGCTTCATTTCCACACCGTTGGGGAGTTTCTGCGCCAGCTGGTTGCAGACGATCAGCGAGACCTGCATGGCGCCGGTGTCGGGCATGTCGAGGCGGGCGTCATAGCGCTTCTGCAGCGAGAACGCGTTGCAGTTCGCCGGTACGGTGACGGCCAGGCCGCCGCCGCTGATGTCGACCACGCGCAGGTGCAGGGCCTCGCTGCGGTCCTCGTTGATCGGGAACAGCAGGTGCGGGGAATCGGTGACCGGCGTCTCCAGCCGGTACAGCTCGCGACGCTGCAGGTGCACCAGTTCGGTGGGGAAGGGAACGCGGAAGGCCACGTGGCCGTGGCCGCCGGTGCGCTCCAGGTGGTCCAGGCGAAAGCGCACCATCACCCGGTCCAGCTGGGCGAAGCACAGCAGGTGGCCAGCCTCTTCGGCCGCGCGGTTGGAGGATTCGGACGGGCTGCCGTCCAGCAGCAGGTAGTCGTCGTCCTCGTCCAGCTCCAGGATCGCGGTCGGGAACGACTGGTCGCGGCCGCCCAGGTGGGCGGTGAGCAGCGAGCGCTGGTCGATCAACGCCTGCAGCAGCTGGCGGATCTGCCGGGGGTTGCGGACCAGGTAACGATCGTCCGCGCCGTCATCGTGGTCGGCGTGGGACGCGTCGTGGGTTTCAAGGCTGCCTTCGGACATGGACTCTGCTGCGTTGGGCGGGTACAGATTTCGTGCGAAATCAGGTCTCTGTCCGTTTATCGGCAGCGGTTCACAATAATGTAGGGCGAATCTGTGTAGGGCCTTTTGTGCGGTGCAATGGAGTGCGGTACGCCACAACGACGACACCCCGCCGGAGCGGGGTGTCGAGGGTGACGGACCGTTGCGATCAGAACTCCTGCCAGTCGCCTTCGCCCGCCAGCGCCGGTTCGCGCACCGCCGGTCGGCGCACCGGTGCCGGCGCGCTGCGCGGACGTGCCGCGGCAGGACGTCCGCCCGTGATGGCCGGCACGGGCACGGCGGCGGCCACCGCCTGGCCATCCAGCTTGAACAGCGCCACCGCGTCGTTGAGCTGACCGGCCTGTTCTTCCATCGAACGCGCCGCCGCCGTGGCTTCCTCCACCAGCGCAGCGTTCTGCTGGGTGGTCTCGTCCATCTGCATCACGGTCTGGTTGACCTGCTCGATGCCGGCGGACTGTTCCTGCGAGGCGGCCGAGATCTCGGCCATGATGTCGGTCACGCGCTGCACCGACGCCACGATCTCGCCCATGGTGGCGCCGGCCTGGTTGACCAGTGCCGACCCTTCGGCGACCTTGCCGACCGATTCGTCGATCAGGCCCTTGATCTCCTTGGCCGCACTGGCCGAGCGCTGGGCCAGGGTGCGCACTTCGGAGGCGACCACGGCGAAGCCGCGACCCTGTTCGCCGGCACGCGCCGCTTCCACCGCCGCGTTCAGCGCCAGGATGTTGGTCTGGAACGCGATGCCGTCGATCACCGTGATGATGTCGGCGATGCGGCGCGAGGAGGCGTCGATCTCGTGCATGGTGCTGACCACCTTGCCGACCACCTCACCGCCCTGCGACGCCACCGAGTGCGCGCCGATCGCCAGCTGGTTGGCCTGGCGCGCGTGTTCGGCATTCTGGCGCACGGTGGAGGTCAGTTCCTCCATCGAGGCGGCGGTTTCTTCCAGGTTGGCGGCCTGCTGCTCGGTACGGCGCGACAGGTCGTTGTTGCCCGAGGCGATTTCGCCGGCGGCGGTGCTGATGCTGCCCGAGGCATGCTGGATGCGGCTGACGATCCGGGTCAGCTGCGCGACGGTGGTGTTGGCGTCGTCGCGCATGCTGGCGAACACGCCGTGGAACTCCCCATGCATGCGGGCGGTGAGGTCGCCGTTGGCAATGGCCTGCAGCAGGTGCGACAGCTGCGAGAGGTTGCCGTCGGCCACGTCCATCATGGTGTTGAGGTGTTCGATCATGATCCGGAAATCGTGATCGAAGCGCTGCGCGTCGCCGCGCTGGCTGAAGTCGCCGGCCGCAGCGGCCTGGGCCAGGGTCTGGATCTGGGTATTGATCGCCAGCAGGCTGGCCTTGGCCGCGTCCATCGATTCGTGCAGGATCGCGCGGGTGCCGGGCAGGCGGCGCGCGTCCCGCGACAGGTCGCCGGCGTCGTACTGGTTGAGCACGTCGATCGCGTCGCGGATCGAATCCAGGTGCTCGAAGATCACCGTGTTGACGCCCACCGCGAGCTGGCCGTACACGCCCGGGAAGTCTTCCGGGATGCGGTGGCTGATGTCGGGGCCGGCGTGCATTTCAACCATCTGCTGGGTTTCGCTGGAATAGCGACGCAGCATCTGGGTCATGTCGCGGGTAGCGGCCAGCATGCGACCGGCTTCATCGGCGGTGGTGCTGGACGGAATGTTGACCGACAGGTCGCCACGCGCCACCGACTGGATGGCATGCATGGCCTGGCGGATCGGACCGGTGATGGCGCGCGAGATCACCACGCCCATGGCCACGGCGAGCAGCGTGAGCAGCGATACGGTGACGATGATCGCCATCACGCTGGCGCGGTGGGTCGCGTTGGCGGCGTCGATCTTGGACAGCATCAGGCCGCTGCTGAAGGCACCCAGTTCCTTGAGGTGTTCGAACATGGCGCGGCGTGCCGGGCGCGACTTCTCGTCGGAGATCTGCTGCGCGAGCACGCCGTCGGCGGCGGCGACGGCAGTGCGCATTTCCGCATTGGCGGCGAAGTACACCTCCAGGTCGGCGGCCACTTTCCGGTACAGCGCCTTCTCCTCCTCACCGGCGGGCAGCGCGGCGTAGGCCTTCAGCTCGTCGCGGACGATCTTGGCGGTGGCGTCCATGCGCTTGTTGTAGTCCGCGACCTTGTCGGCCTGGTCGAGCATGGTGAGCTGGGCCAGTTCGAACGTGCGGAACTCACCGAGCTGCGCGCGGACTTCGCCCAGGTGCTGCACCGAGGGAATGTCGTTGCTCGCCATCTCGGCCAGCTCGGCGTTGACGCCGTTCAGACGCAGCAGGGCAAACACGCCCAGCCCGATGGTCATCACGGTGGTGAGGGCAAACCCGACCGCGAGCTTGCGGCTGATGGGCAGATCATGGAACCACTTCATGCGGGGAACTCCGGGCAGGGCAGGGACGCACAGCCGTGGAAACGTTGTGCGGAAGGGCGAAAGGCGAAAGCGGCGAAGCGGCAGGGCGTAAGGCGGGCGATGAATGTGTCATCGCTATTGCGGATAACGGCGGCTCGGGCCGGTTTCTTGAGCGCGCGATGTCACATTTTTTCGAGGTCCACGCAACGGCGCGGTTTGCCGCCGATGGTTGCGAAAACAAGCAATGCCAACGGTTTTGCCATGCGGTGGCGAATGGGTCGTGGATACGCGTCCGTATCGGTGCCGACCGACATCACGTTTTTCCATGAAACGTTCAGACGCCGACAAACAAAAACGCCCCCGTCATCAACGGGGGCGTTCCAGCCGGCCAACGGCCGGCGCTACCGGGCTGTTTTTACGCCGCCTGCGGAACGCGCAGCGAGCGCACCAGGCCGCCGATGTCCACGATCAGGGCGACGCGGCCGTCGCCGAGGATGGTGGCGCCGGACACGCCACCGATGCGCCGGTAGTTGTTCTCGATGTTCTTCACCACGACCTGCTGCTGGCCGACCAGTTCGTCCACTTCCAGCGCGATCTTCTGGCCGTCGCCCTCGACCACCACCACCAGCGAGTCGTCGCTGGCGCGGCGACCGTAGCCGTAGTACTCGCTCAGCGACAGGATCGGCAGGTATTCGCCGCGTACGCGCAGGACGCGGCCTTCGCCGGCCATCGACCGCACGTCTTCGGCCTGTGGCTGCAGCGCTTCGAGCACGTACGCCAGGGGAAGGATCAGGGTTTCGCCGGCCACCGACACGGTCATGCCGTCGAGGATGGCCAGGGTCAGCGGCAGGCGGATCAGTACGCGGGTGCCGTTGCCGGTGCGGCTTTCCAGCTGCACTTCGCCGCCCAGCGCCTGGATGTTGCGGCGGACCACGTCCATGCCCACGCCACGCCCGGAAAGATCGGTGACCGCATCGGCGGTGGAGAAGCCGGGCTGGAAGATCAGGTCCCAGACCTGCGCGTCGGTGGGGTTGTCCGGCACGGCCAGGCCGCGCTCGTGCGCCTTGGCGAGGATCTTGTCGCGGTTCAGGCCGCGGCCGTCGTCGCTGACTTCGATCACGATGTGGCCGCCCTGGTGCGATGCCGCCAGGGTGATCGTGCCGGTTTCGTCCTTGCCGGCGTCGCGGCGGACGTCGGGCATTTCCAGGCCGTGGTCGATCGAGTTGCGCACCAGGTGGACCAGCGGGTCGGCGATCTTTTCGATCAGGCCCTTGTCCAGTTCGGTGCCTTCACCGATCGTGCGCAGGCGCACCTGCTTGCCCAGGCGCGAGGAGAGGTCGCGGACCAGGCGCGGGAAGCGCCGGAACACGGCGTCCACCGGCAGCATGCGCACGCCGATCACCGCTTCCTGCAGGTCGCGGGTATTGCGTTCCAGCAGGTCCAGGCCGGCGAACAGCTGTTCGGCGTGGACCGGGTCCAGGGCGTTGGAGACCTGCTTGAGCATGGCCTGGGTGATGACCAGTTCGCCGACCAGGTTGATCAGCGCATCGACCTTTTCCACCGCCACGCGGATCGAGCTTTCCGCTTCCTGCGCGGCGGCCGGGGCACTGGCGGCCGCAGGCGCGGCGGTAACGGGCGCGGCCACGGCGGCAGGCGCTGCAGCCGGGGCGCTGGTGGCCAGGCTCGGCGGTGCGGCCGGGCGGATGTCCAGTTCGCAGTCGTCCACGACCCAGGCGAAGGTGTCTTCGATCTTGCTGCGCGGGACCTTGCCGACCAGGCCCAGGTCCCAGGCCAGGTGGGCCTCGAGCGGGTCGAGCTGGTCGAAGCCGGGCAGGCGCTCCATGCGCGCGGCGACCTGCAGCGAGCCCAGGTGTTCCAGTTCGCGGATGATCCGCAGCGGATCGTTGCCGCTCATGAACAGCGACGGTGCCGGCACGAAGCCGATCTGCCACGCTTCCGGGGTGTCGTCGACCTTGGCTGCGGCCGGTGCCGCGGTAGCGGCGGCCTGGCCGGACAGGACCGCTTCCAGCCGCGCCTTGATCGCGGACACCGCCTGCGGGTCGGCCGGCTGGCCGTGTTCGGCTTCGCGCAGCAGGGCGCGCAGCACGTCCACCGAGGACAGCATCGCATCGACTGCGGTGGCTTCCAGCGCGCGCTTGCCGGCGCGCAGCTCATCCAGCAGCGTTTCCAGCACGTGGGTCAGCGCGGCGATGGCGTCGAAGCCGAAGGTACCGGCGCCGCCCTTGATCGAGTGCGCGGCGCGGAACACCGAGTTGATGATTTCCGGATCCTGCTGGCCCGATTCCAGTGCCAGCAGCCCGGCTTCCATGGCGTCCAGGCCTTCGCGGCTTTCCTCGAAGAAGGTGGCGTGGAAGCGTTGCAGGTCCATGCTCATGGCAGTTCGGGTCCGGTTACCAAAGGGGAAGGAAGGGGCGGGGCGGGATCAGCCCAGGACTTTCTGGACGGTGGCGACCAGCTGTTCCGGGTTGAACGGCTTGACCAGCCAGCCGGTGGCGCCGGCGGCCTTGCCTTCGGACTTCTTGTCGGCGGCCGACTCGGTGGTCAGCATCAGCATCGGGGTGAACTTGTAGTCCGGCAGCTGGCGCAGTTCGCGGATCAGCGAGATGCCGTCCATGTTCGGCATGTTCACGTCGGTCACCACCGCGTTGAAGCGCTGGCCCTTGGCGCGCCCGAGCGCGACCGCGCCGTCTTCGGCTTCTTCGACGGAGAAGCCGGCCGAGGTGAGGGCGAAGGAAACCATCTGGCGCATCGACGCCGAGTCGTCCACCACCAAGATACGTGCGCTCATGCCGCGTTCTCCACAGATTTCAGGTTGTCATGGGTTGCATCCAGGCCCAGGGCCTGGGTGACGCCGAGCAGTCGCGCGGCGTCGCGGAAGGTGCTGGTGCAGCCCTCGAATGCGGTCGGGTTGCCGGCCTGGCGGCGGGCTTCGACGAACGCGCACAGGACCTGCACCGACGCGGTATGGATACGGCCGACCTGGCTGGCGTCCAGCGTCAGGTCGCCGCCCTGGTCCACCAAGGGGGCCAGGCGTGTTTTGAGCTCGGTGCTGCTCTCGATTCCGAGATCATCACCCAGGGCCACAGTGCTCATCGTTGCTCCGGACAAACGGTTCCAAGGTCAATAACGGCGTAAACCAGCGAACCTTTAGGGGAGATCGTCGTAGAGCCACGCCCTGCGTGGCTGGGAGGGCGGCACCGTGCTCAGCCACGCAGGGCGTGGCTCTACGTCGGGTCTTCCGGGTCAATTCAGCAGCTGGGTGGCATCCAGCAGGATCATCGGCTGCGCGGTCACCCGCGCCACCCCCCGGAACAGGTCGTTGGAGATCTGGCAGATGCGGGCGGTGTCGGGCGGCTCGATCTGCGAATCGGTCAGGTTGGCCACGTCTTCCACGGCCGACACGCGCAGGCCCATGGTTTCGCCGTTCTCTTCCAGCACCACGATGCGTGTGTTGGCGTCGTCCTGGGCCGGACCGGCACCCAGGTGGATGCCCAGGTCCATGACCGGCACCACCTGGCCGCGCAGGTTCATGATGCCCAGCATGGCCGAGGCGGTACCGCGCAGCGGCAGCAGCGGTACCGGCAGCACCACTTCTTGCACCTTCAACAGCTCCAGCGCATAGGCTTGGACGCCGCAGCGCAGGCGCAGCCAGCGCGAGGTACGCTCGCTGGCGCGGCGATCGCTGCGCGGGCTGGACGCGGGGTTGCGGGCCTGGGCCTGCAGTTCCTGCCAGCTGCTGGGGCGGCCGG
>NZ_CAUQPH010000127.1:0-10432 GCF_963519925.1 uncultured Stenotrophomonas sp.
ATGCAGGAGGGCCTGCCGGCCTCGCTGGCGGAGCCGGCGCTGCCCGACCACGTGCTGCGCCTGCCGGTGCTCGGGCGGGTCGCCGCCGGCCTGCCGATCGGCGCCGACATCGGCTCGGACGATTTCGTGGTGCTGGACCGGGTGTTCTTCTCGCCGGCGCCGGACTACCTGCTCAAGGTCCAGGGCGATTCGATGATCGACGAAGGCATCTTCGATGGCGACCTGATCGGCGTCCATCGCACCCGCGATGCCCGTTCGGGACAGATCGTGGTGGCCCGGATCGATGACGAGATCACCGTCAAGCTGCTGAAGATGGGCAAGGACCGGATCCGGCTGCTGCCGCGCAACCCGGATTACCAGCCCATCGAAGTCCTGCCCGACCAGGACTTCGCCATCGAGGGGCTGTACTGCGGACTGCTGCGGCCCAACCGCTGATCCCTTCCATGCCTGAAATGCACGGTCTTTTGTGGCGATTCTCTGGTTCTGCTGAGGTTGGTACGGATGTCCGATAATTTTTTTCCGAATGCCGGGCAGAATCTCAGCCTGTGCGATACGCCAACTTTAAAGTGACCCTGTGGCCAAGAAGACCTCCAAAGACATCACCTCCAACGACATGACCTCTGCAAGGACCAATCCGATGGACGAGAACAAGAAGCGCGCCCTCACCGCCGCCCTGAGCCAGATCGAAAAGCAGTTCGGCAAGGGGTCGGTCATGCGCATGGGCGACCGCGTCATCGAGGCCGTCGAGGTCATCCCGACCGGCTCGCTGATGCTCGACATCGCGCTGGGCATCGGTGGCCTGCCGAAGGGCCGGGTGGTGGAAATCTATGGTCCGGAATCCTCGGGCAAGACCACCCTGACCCTGCAGGCGATTGCCGAGTGCCAGAAGAAGGGCGGCACAGCCGCCTTCATCGACGCCGAGCACGCGCTCGACCCGATTTACGCCGCCAAGCTGGGCGTGAACGTGGACGACCTGCTGCTGTCGCAGCCGGACACCGGTGAGCAGGCGCTGGAAATCGCCGACATGCTGGTGCGTTCGGGCTCGGTGGACATCGTGGTGGTCGACTCGGTCGCCGCGCTGACCCCAAAGGCCGAAATCGAAGGCGAAATGGGCGACCAGCTGCCGGGCCTGCAGGCTCGCTTGATGAGCCAGGCGCTGCGCAAGCTGACCGGCAACATCAAGCGCTCCAATACCCTGGTGGTGTTCATCAACCAGCTGCGCATGAAGATCGGTGTGATGATGCCGGGCCAGAGCCCGGAAGTGACCACCGGCGGCAACGCGCTGAAGTTCTACGCCTCGGTCCGCCTGGATATCCGCCGCATCGGCGCGATCAAGAAGGGCGACGAGATCATCGGCAACCAGACCAAGATCAAGGTCGTCAAGAACAAGCTGGCGCCGCCGTTCAAGCAGGTCATCACCGAGATCCTGTACGGCGAAGGCATCAGCCGCGAAGGCGAACTGATCGACATGGGCGTGGAAGCCAAGCTGGTCGAGAAGGCCGGCGCCTGGTACAGCTACGGCGAAGAGCGCATCGGCCAGGGCAAGGACAACGCCCGCGGTTACCTGCGTGACAACCCGCAGGTGGCCCAGCGCCTGGAAGCCGAGCTGCGCGAGAAGTTCCAGCCGGCCGAAGCTGTCCGTGAGGGTGGCGAGGACGACGGCGAAGACGACGCCGAGTAAGTTTCCTGCGGGGCAGGGCAGCGCCGTCAGTGACGCTTGCCCTGTCCCGGGGGTTCAACATTCCCCCGACGGGGGGAGCGCCATGGACGGCGCAATTCATCGAGGTGCCCATGCACGACCCAGACGCCCCGGCACCCGGCCGCAAGCGCCGCGTCCGCGAACAGACCCCGGTCCAACGCGCGCTTGGCCTGCTGGTACGGCGTGAGCATTCGCGCAAGGAACTGACCCGCAAACTCACCGCACGCGGGATCGACACCGACGACGCCGCCGCTGCCGTGGACAAGCTCACTGAAGCCGGCTGGCAGGACGACACCCGCTTTGCCGAGAACCTGGTCCGGGTCCGCGCCAACACCGGTTACGGGCCCATCCATATCCGCGCCGAACTGGGTACCCATGGCCTGGACAGCGAGCAGATCGCGGCCGCCATGGACACCTTCGAGGGCGATTGGGTCGAGAATGCCCGGGACCTGGTCCGGCGCCGGTTTGGCGAGGCCGGGCCGCAGGAGCTGCCCCAGCGCCGCAAGGCGGCCGATCTGCTGGCCCGCCGGGGTTTCGACGGCGACAGCATCCGCCGCGCGACACGCTTCGACCTGGATGAATGACCGCCCGCACACGCACGGCGTGTCCCCACGCCCCGGGCCTGTTACCCTTTGTGGTTTCGGCGGTCCCGTAGGTGACACCCGGCCATAGGGGCCGCGTGCCAGGGGCCGACCGGCCCGCAGACAGCCAGCCCCCCCATGACCGAATCCGCCAAGTTCACCACCTCCCAGATCCGCAGCGACTTCCTTGAATTCTTCAAGGGCAAGGGCCACACCATCGTGCCGTCGGCGCCGCTGGTGCCGGGTAACGACCCGACCCTGCTGTTCACCAATTCCGGCATGGTGCAGTTCAAGGACGTGTTCCTTGGCGCCGAGAAGCGCAGCTACGTGCGCGCGGCCGACGTCCAGCGCTGCCTGCGCGCCGGCGGCAAGCACAACGATCTGGACCAGGTCGGCTATACCGCGCGCCACCACACCTTCTTTGAAATGCTGGGCAACTGGTCGTTCGGCGACTACTTCAAGAAGGACGCCATCGCCTGGGCCTGGGAACTGCTGACCCAGGTCTGGAAGCTGCCGGCGGACCGCCTGCTGGTCACGGTGTACCAGACCGATGACGAGGCCTACGCGTTGTGGCGCGACATGGTCGGCATTCCGGAAGCGCGCATCGTGCGCATCGGCGACAACAAGGGCGCACCGTTTGCCTCGGACAACTTCTGGCAGATGGCCGATACCGGCCCGTGCGGCCCGTGCACCGAGATCTTCTACGACCACGGCGACCATATCGCCGGGGGCCCGCCCGGCTCGCCGGACGAAGACGGCGATCGCTACATCGAAATCTGGAACCTGGTGTTCATGCAGTTCGACCGCCAGCCGGACGGCACCCTGGTGCCGCTGCCGGCGCCGTGCGTGGACACCGGCATGGGCCTGGAGCGCCTGGCCGCGATCCTGCAGCACGTGCATACCAACTATGAGATCGACCTGTTCCAGGCGCTGATCCGCAAGGCCAGCGAACTGACCGGCATGGCCGACCTGGAAAACAAGTCGCTGCGCGTGATCGCCGACCACATCCGCGCCTGCTCGTTCCTGATCGTCGACGGCGTGCTGCCGTCCAACGAAGGTCGCGGCTATGTGCTGCGCCGTATCATCCGCCGCGCCCTGCGCCATGGCTGGATGCTGGGCGTGCGCCAGCCATTCTTCAGCAAGCTGGTGCCGACCCTGGTCGAACAGATGGGCGAGGCCTACGCCGAACTGCCGGCCCAGGCCGACACCGTGGTGCGTGCCCTGCAGGCCGAAGAAGAGCGCTTCGCGCAGACCCTCGACTCGGGCATGAAGATCTTCGACGACGTCGCCGCGCAGGTGAGCAACGGCGTCATTCCGGGCGTCGATGCCTTCCGCCTGTACGACACCTACGGCTTCCCGCTCGACCTGACCCAGGACATCGCGCGCGAGCGCGACCTGACCGTGGACATCGACGGATTCAACGCGGCGATGGAAAAGCAGCGCGACGACGGCCGCAAGGGCGGCAAGTTCGGCGGCGGCGTGACCCTGTCGGCCGAACTGGTCGCCACCCTGACGCCCACCGCTTTCCTCGGCTATGACAGCCTGCAGGCCGACGGCCTGACCGTGGTGGCCCTGCTCAAGGACGGCCGCCCGGTCGACAGCGCGCACGCCGGTGACGAGCTCATCGTGCTCACTGACAAAACGCCGTTCTACGCCGAGTCCGGCGGCCAGGTCGGCGACACCGGCCAGCTGCTCGGCAACGGCGTGCAGCTGCAGGTCAGCGATACGCAGAAGTTCGCCGGCCAGTTCCATGGCCACGTCGCCACGCTCACCCAGGGCAGCCTGAAGGTCGGCGACGTGCTCAGTGGCCAGATCGACGGCCAGCGCCGTGGCGCCACCATCCTCAACCATTCCGCTACCCACCTGCTGCACGCCGCCCTGCGCGAAGTGCTGGGCACGCACGTGCAGCAGAAGGGCTCGCTGGTCGCGCCGGACCGCCTGCGTTTCGACTTCTCCCATTTCCAGCCGATCAGTGCCGACGAACTGGCGGTGATCGAGCGCAAGGTCAACGAGCAGGTGCGGGCCAACAACGCCGCCGAAGTGCACACCATGGCCATGCAGGAAGCGCTGGACTTTGGCGCGATGGCCCTGTTCGGCGAAAAGTACGGCGAGAACGTGCGCGTGCTGAAGATGGGCGACTACTCCACCGAACTGTGCGGCGGCACCCACGTGACGCGCACCGGTGATATCGGCCTTTTCAAGATCACTTCCGAAGGCGGCGTGTCCTCGGGCGTGCGCCGCATCGAGGCGGTGACCGGGCAGGGCGCGCTGGACTACGTCGCGCACGAAGAAGCACAGCTGGCCGAAGCCGCCGCACTGCTCGGCGGCAATGCCGGCGACGTGGTCGACAAGGTCCGCCAGCTCGGCGAGCGCCAGAAGAAGCTGGAACGCGAACTGGAGTCGCTCAAGGCCAAACAGGCTGCCGGTGCGACGTCGGATCTGGGCTCCAGCGCAGTCGAGGTTAAAGGCGTCAAGATTCTTGCCGCGCGTCTGGAAGGTTTCGACGCCAAGGCGCTGCGTGAAGCGATCGACCGCCTGAAGCAGCAGCTGGGCGACGCGGTGATCGTGCTGGCCGGTGCCCAGGACGGCAAGGCCGCGCTCGTGGCCGGCGTGAACGGCAGTGCAACGGGCAAGGTAAAGGCCGGGGAACTGTTGTCCCATATCGCCAGTCAGATCGGGGGCAAGGGCGGCGGCCGCCCGGACCTCGCCCAGGGTGGTGGTGAGGACGGGCCCGCCCTTGCTTCCGCACTGGCCGCCGTCGTGGACTGGGTCACCCCCCGTATCTGAACGCCTGACGCCTCCTGCTCCTTGATGGCTCGGGAGGGCTGACGGTACTATGGCTAATCCTTTCCCTTTGTCGTGTGGCGTTCCCCCAGGGGGCGCCGAGCCGGTGGGGAAAATCCACCGGTTCCCTGGAGATTTGCAAAAATGTTGATCCTGACTCGCCGCGTAGGCGAAACCCTGATGATCGATGGCTCGAACGCAGCGGGTGGCCTGAATTCCCTGGTCACCGTGACCGTGCTCGGCGTCAAGGGCAATCAGGTGCGTATCGGTATCACCGCAGCGAAGGACGTGGCCGTGCACCGCGAAGAGATTTACCAGCGCATCCAGCGCGGCGACGAGCCGAACGCATCCGGAAGTGAAAATTCTTCCGATTAAGGCTTTACGTTGGGGTGTGAAAAACGTTATTCTTCGCGCCCCCGCTGAGAAGAAACACGCAGCGGCGAAACACGGAATCTGGAGCGGTGCCCGAGTGGCTGAAGGGGCTCCCCTGCTAAGGGAGTATACGGCCAAAAACTGTATCGAGGGTTCGAATCCCTCCCGCTCCGCCAGTAAAGAAAAGGCCTTCGTACGCAAGTACGAAGGCCTTTTTCTTTGCCTGCCGCGTGCGCCTGTTGCCACTGCGTTGACGCTGTCGCGCACGCTGTCCACCGGCCACCTGCGAGGGTAGGGGCTTCCCCCTGCAGCAGGAGCCGCCGTGAACGCACGTCGCCATTTCCTTTCCGTTGCCGCCGCCGGCACCGCCGCGCTGGCCAGCTCAACGCTCATGGCGCAGTCCGCCGGTCCCGGCAGCGTGCTGCCCACGCGCGGTCGCGCCAGTCCCCGGCCGCTGGCCACCAACCCGTCCACCGGGAAGGGCCGGTTCCGTCCGCACACCCGGCTGGGATTGGGGGGTGTCGCGGTGGGCAACGGGTTTGCGCCGGCTACCGACGCGCAGAGCGAACAGACGCTGGCCGCCGCCTATGCGGCGGGCGTGCGGTGTTTCGACACCTCGCCCTGGTATGGACTGGGCCTGAGCGAGCGGCGTTTCGGCCACCACCTGCACAACCATCCGGCGCGCGAGTACACCCTGTCGACCAAGGTGGGGCGGCTGCTGACCGCGACCGCCGGCGCGCTGCAGCCGACCATGTGGAAGGAGCCGTCGCCGTTCCTCTATCGCTATGACTACTCGGCCGACGGCGTGCGCCGCTCGGTGGAGGACAGCCTCAACCGGCTGGGCGTGGCGCAGCTGGACGTGGTGTACATCCACGACCTGTCGCCGGACAACGAGAAGGATCTGGGGATGCCGTGGGAGCAGCGTTTTGCCGAAGCGGCCAAGGGCGCCATGCCGGCGCTGACCCGCATGCGCGAGGAAGGCCTGATCAAGGCGTGGGGTTTTGGCGTCAACCGTCCCGAACCGGCCCTGCGCGCGATCGAGGAGGCCGACCCGGACATCTTCCTGCTGGCCTGCCAGTACTCGCTGCTGGACCATGAAGCGGCGCTGCGCGACACCTTCCCCGCGATCGCGCGGCACGGCGCCTCGGTAATGGTGGGCGCGCCCCTGCTGGCCGGCTATCTTGCCGGTCGCGATCGCTATCTCTACGACGGCACGGTACCGGCGTGGGCGCCGAAAAAGCGCGCCGCGGTCCAGGCGATCTGCGATCGCCACGGTGTCGACCTGCGCACCGCGGCGCTGCAGTTCGCCGATGCACCCGAGGTGGTGTCGGCGGTGATTCCGGGCGCGCGCACCGCCGAACAGGTACAGGCCAACGTGGCCTCGATGTCGGTCGCGATCCCCGCGGAGTTCTGGGCAGAGTTGAAGCAGGCCGGCCTGATCGCGCAGGACGCACCGGTGCCGGGCGCCTGACCCGTGCGAACGCCCCGGTGGTCCGGGGCGTTCGGCGGCGGTGTCTTACAGGGGCAGGTCGAACACCAGCACTTCGGCATCGTTGGCGTTTTCCAGGGTCAGCTGCGCCTCGTCGGTGACCTGCAGCGCATCGCCGGTGTCCAGGGTGATGCCGTTGACCTGCAGCTGGCCACGCGCGACCTGCACGTAGGCGCCGCGGCGCGGGGCCAGGGCCAGGTGGACGCGCTCGTCGCCATCCAGGATCGTGGCGTAGATGTTCGCATCCTGGTGGATCAACAGCGACCCGTCGCGCCCATCCTTCGAGGCGATCAGGCGCAGCTGGCCGCGCTTGGCTTCCGGGGCGAAATGGGTCTCCTGGTAGCTCGGGGTGATGTCCTTGGTGTCCGGGAACAGCCAGATCTGCAGGAAGTGCACGGTTTCGTCGGCCGAGTGGTTGAACTCGCTGTGGCTGACCCCGCTGCCTGCGCTCATGCGCTGGACGTCACCGTAGCGCAGCACCGAGCCGGTGCCCATCGAGTCCTTGTGTTCCAGCGCGCCGCCCAGCACGTAGGAGACGATCTCCATGTTGCTGTGGCTGTGCGTGCCGAAACCCTGGCCGCCGATCACCTTGTCTTCGTTGATCACCCGCAGCGGGCCGAAGCTGGTGTAACGCTCGTCGTAGTAGCCGGCGAAGGAGAAGGTGTGCTGGGAGTTCAGCCAGCCATGCTTGGCCTGGCCACGGGTAGCGCTCTTGCGGATCTGCAGCATGGGGAGTCTCCTTGGTGTTCGATGGTTTCGATGGCGGTCCGGGTCGGTGTGTGCCGCCCCTTTCCTGTTGGCGCCCAGTATCCGCTTGCGTCCGTGGTTTGAAAAACGGATAGTTTTGGAATTCATCATCGAAATTTTCGAATGCTCAAGCTCAGCCTCGACGCCCTGCAGATCCTGGATGCCATCGACCGCCGCGGCTCGTTTGCCGCGGCCGGCAAGGAGCTGCACAAGGTGCCCTCGACCATCTCCTACACCGTCTCCAAGCTGGAGCAGGACCTGGGGGTGCAGCTGTTCGACCGGATCGGCCCGCGCGCGGAGCTGACCGAGGCCGGCGTGGCCCTGCTCGAGGAAGGGCGGCACCTGCTGCGCGCCGCCCGTGAGCTGGAAATGCGGGTCCGTCGGGTCGCCTCGGGCTGGGAGGCGGAACTGACCGTGGCGCTGGATTCGATGTTCCAGCCGGCGCTGCTGGCCGAAGACGTGCGGGCCTTCAGCCAGGTGGCCGAACAGACCCGCGTCCGGCTGATCAGCGAAGCCCTGTCCGGCACCTGGGAGGCGCTGCTGGACCGGCGCGCGGACCTGCTGGTTGGTGCGGCGGGCGAGGGCCCCAGTGGTGGCGGCTACGTGGTGGAGCCATTAGGGGTGGTGCGGTTCGTGTTCGCCGTGGCCCCCGGCCACCCGCTGGCGGCCGGCACCGCGGCGCTGACCCGTGAGCAGCTGGCGGCGCATTGCGCGATTGCCGTGGCGGACTCTGCGCGCCGCCTGCTGCCGCGCACGGTCGGGCTGCTGATGGGGCAGGAAACGGTGACCGTGCCGGACATGCTGAGCAAGTTCCGCATGCAGTGCGCAGGGCTGGGCTTCGGTTTCCTGCCCGAGCCCTACGTGCAGGCCGCGGTGGCGCAGGGCAGGCTGGTGGTGCGGCAGGTGGAGGAGCCCAAGCCCGAAGAGACCTTCTGGCTGGCCTGGCGCACGGGCGAGGAAGGCGCGGCACTGCGCTGGTGGCGGGAGCGCATGCGCACGCAGGGGCTGATGGAGGGTTGGTGGGGGAAAATGCAGGACTGGCTGTAGAGCCACGCCCTGCGTGGCTGAGGACCAGTGAAACCCTGAACAATCCCCGCACTGTCACCATTCGGTCATCCAGTTGCGGTAGAGCGCCCGGCGCACGCCCGATACCCTGCGCGGCTCATCGTGAACCCCTCTGCCCATGAAACGCCTGCTGCTGCTCGTGCTGGCCGGGGCTGGCCTGTGGCTGGCCGCGTGCTCCTCACTCACTTCTTCCGCTGCCTCGACCTCGCTCAGCGACCGGCTGGTCGCGCCCGGTGGCGTGTCCACGCTGCTGGATGCCGCGCGCATCGCCAAGGCGGTCGATGCGGTACCGAATCGCCATGGTTTCGTGACCGGGCGTGCCGGCGTGCCGCTGTTCTGGCGTGCATTCGATCCCGGTCGCTACGGCCTGCGCTATCGGTACCTGCCGCAGCACCACGAAAACGGCGAGCCGCTCGACACCGGGCTGCAGCTGTCGGTGCCGCATCCGTTCAAGGCGCAGGCGCCGCGCGGCACCGTGGTGCTGCTGCACGGCTGGATGATGAACGGTGATTCCATGCTGCCGTGGTCGCTGCAGCTGGCCGAATCCGGCTACCGAGTCATCACCATCGACCTGCGCAACCACGGCCATTCCGGCGCCGGCCCATCGGGGTATGGCACGTTCGAATCCGATGACGTGGTCGACGTGATCGCGGCGCTTCGTGCGCGGGGTGAAGTGACCGGGCCGTTGTATCTGTTCGGGGTGTCCTACGGCGCCGCCACCGCGCTGTTCACCGCGGACAAGCTGGGCGACCAGGTCACCGGCGTCGTGGCGATGGAGTCGTTCGCCAACGCCGGCGATGCGATCCGCAGCATGATCCCGCACCTGATGTCGCTGCATCCCACGGCGTGGAAGGCACAGGCGATGGCAGCGTACGGGCGCTGGCGGTACGGCGGGCAGGACATCGACAAGGTGATCGCAGCCGCCAGCCAGCGCCTGGACCTGGACCTGGATGGCGTGGACGTGACCCGCGCGGTGGCCGACACCCGCGCCTGCGTGCTGCTGCTGCATGGCCAGCAGGACGCACACGTCCCGGTGGGGCAGGGCCGCCGGATCGCGGCCGCCAGCGACCGCGTGCATTACATCGAACTGCGCGGCGAAGACCACATCAGCCTGCCGTTGCGGCTGGACCTGCTCGGTGGGGTGGTGGATGACTGGTTGGCGCATGACGATCATGCGGGCGGCGCCTGTCCGGCCCCGGTGCTGCCGGCGGAGGCGGTGGCAGCCACGCAGGGCGTGGCGCTACGATCCGGCCTGGCGTAGCGCGACGCCCTGCGTGGCCGCGTCGACGGGCGCGCACAAAAAAAGCAGCCATCGGCTGCCTTTTTTCCAACCCTGCAATGGTGCGCCCGGAGAGATTCGAACTCCCGACCGCCTGGTTCGTAGCCAGGTACTCTATCCAACTGAGCTACGGGCGCATTTGCAATGTCGCCGCGATGTAATGGTGCGCCCGGAGAGATTCGAACTCCCGACCGCCTGGTTCGTAGCCAGGTACTCTATCCAACTGAGCTACGGGCGCATTTGCAATGTCGCCGCGATGTAATGGTGCGCCCGGAGAGATTCGAACTCCCGACCGCCTGGTTCGTAGCCAGGTACTCTATCCAACTGAGCTACGGGCGCATTTGCAATGTCGCCGCGATGTAATGGTGCGCCCGGAGAGATTCGAACTCCCGACCGCCTGGTTCGTAGCCAGGTAC
>NZ_CAUQPH010000128.1:0-10226 GCF_963519925.1 uncultured Stenotrophomonas sp.
GCCCAGGTCAGCGCGCGCCCGGCGCCCCTGCTGGCCAGCGTCGAGCCCCACGGCAGCCCGGTCGAGGCGCCCCAGCTGGGCCTGCGCCTGCTGCTGGTCGAAGACAACAGCACCAACCTGCTGGTGGCCCAGCGCCTGCTGCAGGTGCTGGGCTGCACGGTCACCACGGCCGCTGACGGCGAACAGGGGCTGCAGCAACTGCAGGCGCACCCGTTCGACCTGGTCCTGATGGACTGCCAGATGCCGGTGCTGGATGGCTACGGCGCCACCCGTCGCTGGCGCGAGCAGGAAGCGGCGCAGGGACGTACCCGCCTGCCGATCGTGGCCATGACCGCCAATGCGATGGCCGGCGACCGCGAGCGCTGCCTGCAGGCGGGCATGGACGATTACCTGTCCAAGCCGGTCAACCGCGAATCGCTGCAGGCCTGCCTGCTGCGCTGGCAGTTCCGGATGGAAGACAACGCGGCCGACGCGCGCAACACGCGCGCGGCAACGCCCACTGCCGATGCCCTTGCCACGCCCCCGCCGCTGCCGCTGCCGACGCCGCTCGAAGGCAGTGACGAGCCCAACCCGCCCGTGCTCGACGCCGAGGTGCTGGATGAACTGCAGGAGGTGATCGGCGCCGAGACCGCGACCATCATCGGCGTGTTCCTGGAGGACACCCCGCCGCTGATCCGCCAGTTGCAGGATGCGTCGGTGGCGGCCGACCTGGAAAAGCTGCGCGCGCTGGCGCACAGCCTCAAATCGGCGAGTGCGAACGTAGGTGCGATGGCATTGTCGGTGGCGGCACGTCGGATTGAACACGACGCCCGCGCCGGCACCCTGGAGCGCCCGGCGGTGGCCGTGGCGCTGCTGATTGCCGAGTACGCGCGTGCGCGACTGGCCCTGGCCGGCTACCAGGCCAGCGTGCGCGCCACGGCCGCGCGCTGACTCAGTCTTCCAGCTTGGTGAGCAGGTAGTTCGGCTCGCCGATGCGTTCGATCAGGTCGAGCTGGGTTTCCAGCCAGTCGATATGCTCTTCCTCGTTGTCGAGGATCTTCACGAACAGCTGGCGGCTGACGTAATCGCCAATCGAATCGGCGTAGGCCACCGCGTCGCGCAGCGTCACGGTGCCCTCGCGCTCCAGCGCCAGGTCGCACTGCAGGATCTCGGTGGGGTTCTCGCCGATGCGCAGCTTGCCCAGCGCCTGGAAGTTCGGCAGCCCTTCAAGGAACAGGATGCGATCGGAGAGCACGTCGGCATGCTTCATCTCCTCGATCGATTCCTTGTACTCGTGGTCGGCCAGTTCCTTCAGACCCCAGTTCTTCAACATCTTGGCGTGCAGGAAGTACTGGTTGATCGCGGTCAGCTCGTTGTAGAGGACCTTGTTGAGGAATTCGATGACCTTGGCGTCGCCTTTCATGACCCTGCTCCTGCAGCGTGAAAACGCCGGCACTGTAGCGCGTTGCGCTGACCGATGAAGGAACGCGAATCAACCTTAGTTGCGCAATCCCGCCAGAAGTCGTTTCATTCAGGCAACGTGAAATCCATCGGATGGAAGGCGCATGAACCAAGGATATGTGTGGCGACCGGGTACAGGGATCGACCCTGCGGCGCTCGCTCGGCTGCGTGACCATTGCCGCATGCCGAAGACTCCCATGGGCGAAGCCTGGTTCATGGGAGATGATCGACGCCACTTCCCTGAGCTGATGGGCGACCTGGATGCACTGCCGGCCCGCGACATCCTGGCGCCGCTCGCAGAAATCGCGTCGGGCGTCGTGTCGTTCGGCCAGCGGCGGGAGTGGCGCGACTGGTTCCACTACCTGCTTGCACAGCGCGTGCCCGATGACCGCGAGTGGGTGGGCGAGACACTGGCAGAGCTTCTGGTCACCGGGTTCATGGCGCACTACCCCGAGGGCACCACGGACTCCGTGTATCCGGGCTTCCAGCAGGATGTCGTTGAGACCCTGGGGCGCGTCCTGATGGAACCGCGCTGTTGGCAGCAGGGCGACATCGTGCTCGGGCAGCTGCTGCATCGCTCGAATCGGAACCCGAACCAAGTGTGGCGGTGGTGGGACGCCAGCGGCGACCTCAGCGCATGCCTGTTGCTGTGCGCGAAGTATCTGCCCCCATCGCAGGTGAGGGGCTGGTTCCGCTCCGTACTGGCCATCGAGTCGCCGCATTGGCGGGCACAGATGATCGTGTGGCTGATCGGCGCCCACGACCTGCTTACCGGCCTGAAGCGCGCTCCGTCTGAACTGCAATTTGATGGCTACCCGGCGATCACGTGGGGCTGGTCACATCTCCTGCGACCCTCGACCACAACCGAAAGCGGCGAGACCATCCCCATCGCCGACTGGCTCCCACAGCAGGTCCGTACGCACCTGCTCGACGAGGTTCGCACGTGCGTTACCGACGAAGTGTTCCTGACCTGGCTGGAATCAATAGGCCGCGTGGATTACCTGCAGCGTGAGCTGGCGGACCTTCCGTCCACCTTCGAACGCCTGTACATGCGGTAGAACCTCAGGCGACCTGGGCCAACCCCAGCACCGGCAGCGGCAGGTCGTGGGTGTTGCGGGCCTTGGCCAGCAGGTCGGCCGCCATGTCCAGGCAGGACCCGCAGGTGGCACCGCAACCGGTGCGCATGGTCAGCTCGGAGACGCTGGCGACACCGCTCTGGGCGGCTTCGCGGATCTGGTGGTCGGTAACCCCGTTGCAGATGCAGACGTACACGTGCGGACTCGGCAGGCAGGCGCGGATCGGCCTGCGGCTATTCCAATCGAAACGAGAATGGTTGTCAATTTCGTAACTGAATCATTCTCGATACGGTTCAGCGGGCCCGTTCAGGTCCTGCGCATCGGCCGGCCCGGGACACAAAAAAAGAGACCGATCTTTCGATCGGTCTCTTTCGTGTTTGGCTGCCCCGGATGGATTCGAACCACCGAATGCCTGAGTCAGAGTCAGGTGCCTTACCGCTTGGCGACGGGGCAATATCTGCGTGCGATTATTGCACTTTTTCCCTACAAAACCAAGCGGACTTGGTGGCTATGGGTGGACTCGAACCACCGACCCCAGCATTATGAGTGCTGTGCTCTAACCGGCTGAGCTACATAGCCTAGGGAGCCGGCAATTCTGGACATGTAAACGGAATCTGTCAACACTTTTTCATCACGCTTGTGAGTGGGCAGCGGGCGTGTCACAGTCCCGGACAGTAGATTTTCTAGGAGTCCGCATCGTGATCGATCCGGACGGCTATCGACCGAACGTCGGCATCGTGCTGATGCGGCAGGACGGGCAGGTGTTCTGGGCACGACGCGTGCGCCGGGATGGCTGGCAGTTCCCGCAGGGCGGCATGAATACCGACGAGACGCCTGTCGAAGCCATGTATCGCGAGTTGCATGAAGAAACCGGCCTGTTGCCCGAGCACGTGGAAGTGCTTGGCGCGACGCCGGGCTGGCTGCGCTATCGCCTGCCGGCCCGGGCTGTCCGCCGCAATGAGAAGCAGGTCTGCATCGGCCAGAAGCAGGTGTGGTTCCTGCTGCGCCTGGCCGGCGACGAATCGCACGTGAAACTGGACCATACCGACAGCCCCGAGTTCGACCAGTGGCGCTGGGTCGACTTCTGGTACCCGGTGGAACATGTGGTGATGTTCAAGCGCGGCGTGTACGCGCGGGCATTGCGCCACCTGGCCCCGTTGGCGCGGGGCGTGGCCGGCAGCGGCGTCGACTCGATGCCCCGGTCGGCGCAGGAAGCGTGGATGCCCGGCAATGCAGCGGGGCACGACCGCCCGCGCAAGCGCGCACCGGCGCCCAAGCGGGGCGGCGGCTATTGGCCCCGCAGCAAGGCCAAGGGCGAACCAGGCGCGGTCTGAGCCGCGCTGCGGATCCCTGAACGACAAAAGCCCGGCCGAAGCCGGGCTTTTGCTTTCCTCCCAGCGGGATCCCGGAGGATCCCACGCCAGGCGCGATGGATCAGCGCTTGGAGAACTGGGTGGCGCGACGTGCCTTGTGCAGGCCGACCTTCTTACGCTCGACTTCACGGGCGTCACGGGTCATGAAGCCAGCCTTGCGCAGCTCGGACTTCAGGGTTTCGTCGTACTCGACCAGCGCGCGGGCGATGCCCAGGCGGATCGCACCGGCCTGGCCGGTGGTGCCGCCGCCAGCGGCGGTGACCATGATGTCGAACGATTCGGTGTTCTTGGTCAGTTCCAGCGGCTGACGCACGATCATGCGTGCGGTTTCACGGCCAAAGAACTCGTCCAGCGGACGGCCATTGACGGTGATGTTGCCGGCGCCCTTGCGCAGGAACACGCGGGCGGTGGAGGACTTGCGGCGACCGGTGCCGTAGTTTTGAGTGATAGCCATGATTAGATATCCAGAACCTGGGGCTGCTGAGCGGCGTGCGGGTGCTCGGAACCCGAGTACACCTTGAGCTTGCGGTACATGGCGCGGCCCAGCGGGCCCTTCGGCAGCATGCCCTTGACGGCGGTTTCGATGACGCGTTCCGGGTGGCGCTCGAGCGCCTGGGCCAGGGTTTCGGTCTTCAGGTTGCCGATGTAGCCAGTGAAGCGGTGGTACAGCTTGTCCTGCAGCTTCTTGCCGGTGACGGCAATCTTTTCTGCATTGATGACAACCAGGTAATCACCGGTATCAACGTGGGGGGTGTAGACCGGCTTGTGCTTGCCGCGCAGACGGCGGGCCAGCTCGGTGGACAGACGGCCCAGCGTCTTGCCGGAAGCGTCAACGAGATACCAGTCGCGCTGGACGGTCTCGGACTTTGCAGTGAAAGTGCTCATGAAAGAACTCAGGTAGGTCGGGCTCATTGCGGCCATGGAACGGCCGGAACTCTGCCACGCGTTGTGAAGAGGCGGGATTGTACCGGCCAACCCCCGCACATGCAAATCGCCCCCGCTGCGGGTTGGCAGGGCGCCCCCGGGGGGCCAGAATCGAGTCCTCCCCCGCTGCAACGCCCAACCGCATGACCGCGCTCCGCCAGATCACCCCGCTCGACCACCTGCTGACCGAGGCCCAGCGTGCGCTGGACACGGTGTTCGGGAACCCGCCGGCAAGCCGCCCCTACCCGGCCGAGGCGACCCCGGACGTGCCCATGCCCACGCCTGCCCGCCGCCATGCGGCCGGGCTGATGCGGATCAACCATGTCGGCGAAGTCTGCGCGCAGGGCCTGTACTTCGGCCAGGCCGCGGTGGCCCGGGAGCCCGGAACCCGTGCCCACCTGCTGGAAGCGGCCCAGGAAGAAACCGATCACCTGGCCTGGTGCGCCCAGCGCCTGCGCGAGCTGGACAGCCGACCCAGCCTGTTCAACCCGATCTGGTACGCCGGCAGCTACACCATCGGCACCCTGGCCGGGCTGCGCGGGGATGGCTGGAACCTGGGCTTCGTGGTGGAAACCGAGCGCCAGGTGGAGGCCCACCTGGACGAACACCTGGACACCCTGCCCCCGGTCGACCAGCGCAGCCGCGAGATCCTCAAGGTGATGAAGATCGACGAGGCGCGCCATGCCGACCATGCCGAGCATGCCGGCGCGCGGAAGCTGCCATTCCCGATCCCGGGCGTGATGGCCTTGGCGTCCAAGGCCATGAAGACCATCGCGTACCGGCTATAACAGGCACGGGTAGCGCCGGCCGTTGGCCGGCCGATGCAATCCGTCAACGTCCAGGAGGGCCGGCCAACGGCCGGCGCTACCGGATCAACCGGAGACCAATTTGAGCCCGATCACACCGGCCACGATCAGGCCGATGCAGGCCAGCCGCGGCGCCGAGGCGCTGTCGCCGAACAGGAAGATCCCCAGCGTGGCCACGCCCAGCGCACCGATGCCGGTCCAGATCGCGTAGGCGGTGCCCACCGGGATCGATTTCATCGCCTGGCTCATCAGATACAGGCTTACCAATGCCGCCCCAACCGTGGCGAGGGTGGGCAGCGGCTTGCTGAAGCCGTCCGAGTATTTCATTCCGATCGCGAAGCCGATTTCGAAGATGCCGGCGAGCAGCAGGTAGATCCAGGGCATGGGAGTGCCTCCTAAACAAAAGCAAAACGGCCCGGCGTCTTCACACCGGACCGTCATCGGTAGCATGCCGTGGAACAATGATTCTGCGCAAAACAGATGTTCCACAGGGCGGGACGTCCCGCCTGGTGCAGCATCGTCCGGGCCGGGGCCCGGACGATTCCGCGTGGTCTTACTCGGAGAGGTTGCGGCCGTGGAACAGCTCTTCGATCTCGCGCTTGAGCAGCGCTTCGATCTTCATGCGTTCCTTGAACGAGATGTTCTTGGCCTTCTCCTCGAACAGGTACTGGTCCAGGTCGAAGTCCTTCAGGTGCATCTTCGTGTGGAAGATGTTTTCCTGGTAGACGTTGACGTCGAACATCTCGTACCGCGACTTGATGTTCTTGGCCAGGAAGTTCTGGATCGAGTTGATCTTGTGATCGATGTAGTGCTTCTTGCCCTTCACGTCCCGGGTGAAGCCACGGACGCGGTAGTCCATGATCACGATGTCCGATTCAAGGCTCTCGATCAGGTAGTTCAACGCCTTCAGCGGCGAAATCACGCCACAGGTAGCCACGTCGATGTCCGCACGGAACGTCGCGATGCCTTCCTGCGGGTGGGTTTCGGGGTAGGTATGGACAGTGATGTGGCTCTTGTCCATGTGCGCTACCACGGCATCGGAGATCAACTCCTTGCCCGCCAGCTTCTTGTCGATCACCGGCTCTTCGGAGATCAGGATCGTCACCGAAGCGCCCTGCGGATCGTAATCCTGGCGCGCGACGTTGAGGATGTTGGCGCCGATGATCTCGGCGACATCGGTCAAGATTTGAGTCAGCCTATCGGCGTTGTACTCTTCATCGATGTATTCAATGTAACGCTGGCGCTCCTCTTCGGTGCGCGCGTAACACACGTCATAGATGTTGAAGCTCAGCGCCTTGGTGAGGTTGTTGAAACCCTGCAACCTCAGGCGAGGCAACGGCTTGACCACGGCGGTCGATCCTGTGTGTGGTGGGAAAGGATCAATTATGGGGCAAACTGATCGAGGGCGAAACTTGCATTGAAACAAGTTGGTGTGTTGGGGTTTGCCCTTCACAACCCTGATCGTTAAGCTCGCGGCACATAGCCGTGAATTGTTCATGAGCAAAGGGAGCGCCTCAACGTGTCATCTGTGCGCCTTGCCACGAGTCCATTGGCCCTGGACATCGCCACCATTGATCGCTTTCTGGCCCACAGCCACCGACGCCGCTACCCGGCCCGCACCGATGTCTTCCGTCCCGGCGACCCCGCCGGCACCCTGTACTACGTGATCAGCGGCTCGGTCTCCATAATTGCCGAGGAAGAGGACGACCGCGAACTGGTCCTGGGCTACTTCGGCTCAGGCGAGTTCGTGGGCGAGATGGGCCTGTTCGTGGAAACCGAACGCCGGGAGGTGATCCTGCGCACCCGTACCCCCTGCGAGCTGGCCGAGATCAGCTACGAGCGCCTGCACCAGCTGTTCCTGGGGCCGCTCTCCACCGACGCCCCGCGGCTGCTGTACGCGCTGGGCCAGCAGGTGTCCAAGCGCCTGCTCGACACCAGCCGCAAGGCCAGCCGGCTGGCCTTCCTGGACGTCACCGACCGGATCGTACGGACCCTGCACGACCTGGCCCGCGAACCGGAAGCCATGAGCCACCCGCAGGGCACCCAGCTGCGCGTGTCCCGCCAGGAGCTGGCGCGGCTGGTCGGCTGCTCGCGTGAAATGGCCGGGCGGGTGTTGAAGAAGCTGCAGAGCGACGGGCTGCTGCACGCCCGCGGCAAGACGGTGGTCCTGTACGGCACCCGCTGATTCCGGTTGCCGGCCAACGGCCGGCGCTACCGACGGGCATGACAGCGTCTTTCACGCGTTGCCGTTAGGGTGATGGCATGACTCCTGGCAGCGAATTCTACTGGTTCATCCTGATCGGTCTTGGCGCGCAGCTGGTCGACGGCGCGCTGGGCATGGCCTTCGGGCTGGTGTCCTCGTCGGTGATGCTCAGCATGGGCCTGCCACCGGCTGCGGTCAGCGCAAGCGTGCACACCGCCGAGGTGTTCACGACAGGCGCATCCGGCGTTTCGCACCTGGTGGCCGGCAATGTGGACAAGCGGCTGTTCCTGCGCCTGGCCCTGCCCGGCGCGGTGGGCGGTGTGGTCGGCGCCTATGTACTGACCCAGCTGCCAGGCGAGGCCATCCGTCCCTTCATCTACGGGTACCTACTGATCCTGGCCATCTTCATCCTGCTGCGCGCGGCCGCGCGGCTGGTGCCGCGCCAGGAAGTGAAGCGGGTCCCGGTGCTGGGCTTCTTCGCCGGGCTGCTGGACGCCAGTGGCGGCGGCGGCTGGGGCCCGGTGGCCACCTCTACCCTGCTCGCCCGTGGCGGCCAGGCGCGCACCACCATCGGCACGGTCAATGCCTCCGAGTTCGTGGTGACGCTGGCGGTGTCGATCACCTTCCTGCTGTCGATGGGCCTGCAGTACCTGAACATCGTGGCCGGCCTGCTGATCGGCGGCATGATGGCCGCGCCGCTGGCGGCGGTGCTGGTGAAGCGGGTCAAGGAGCGATGGGTGCTGGTGGCCGTGGGCGTGCTGGTGCTGTCGATCAGCCTGTACCAGATCGGCGGCGCGGTGCGCGGTTGGCTGGCGGGGTAAAAGCGCGGCGCGGTGCGCCGCCGCCCTACCAACGGTAGGGCGCTACCGGCGCGTGGCCGGGGCGCCCGCTGCGCATACCGGCATGCGCGCCAACGGTAGGTATCGACCGTTGGTCGATACGCCTCCACGGTCCGGTAGCGCCGGCCGTTGGCCGGCCCATGCAGACCCTGACCTCAGCGGTCGCCGCCGCGATCCACGCAACCCCAGTTGAGGATCCGCGTGCCGGGCTTCAGCACTTGCCGGAAATACGCGACCTTGGACACCTTCGGGTTCACCACCACCGGCTCCTTCGCTGCCAGCAGCAACGGCAGGTCCGCAGTGCTGTCCGAATAGGCCACATCGATGTCGCCATAGCCGCGCTCGCGCAGCATGCGCATCTTCTCTTCGTTGTGGCAATGGCGCGTGGCGCCAACCGCACCGAAGCGCGGCCCCACTTCGCTGCCGATCACCGGCACGCCCTGGTGGGCGACGAAAGCCAGGATCGCCCGCGCCAGCTCCGGCGGCGCGCCGGTCGCCACCACCACCCGGTCGCCCTGCGCCCGGTGCGCGGCGAACACCGCCAGCGCCTCCGGCAGCAGCTTGGCGCGCAGCTGCGCCTCGTGCTTGATCACGTAGGCGTCGATCACGCGGTTGAACTCGCGCGCACGGTGCAGCCCGAACGTGGCGATCCAGACATAGACCGAAATGCCGGTACGCCGGGTCGGCAACATCGCCACCAGCGGCCCCGCCACCGGCGTCACCAGCAGCGCAGCGAGCAGCCGCAACGGGTTGCGCTTGATCAGCGACGCGAACAGGTGGCTGCCGGAATCGCCGTCGTACAGGGTGTGGTCGAAGTCGAACACCACCAGCGGCGCGTCGTCGTGCGGAGTCGGGTAGGTCGCAGTCATGCGTTGAAGAATAGCTGACGCAGGCCCTCGCCGGGCTCTTCCACCCGCATGAAGGCCTCGCCGACGAGGAAGGCGTTGATCCCGTTGCCCCGCATCAGCGCCACGTCATCGGGCCCGAGGATGCCGCTCTCGGTCACCAGCAGGCGGTCGCGCGGCACCGCCTGGCGCATGTCCAGGGTGGTCTGCAGCGACACCTCGAAGGTACGCAGGTTGCGGTTGTTGATCCCGATCAGCGGTACCGGCACCTGGATGGCGCGCTCCAGCTCGTCGATGTCGTGCACTTCCACCAGCACATCCATGCCCAGCTGCATCGCCAGGTCGGACAGCTCGGCCAGCTGGCGGTCTTCCAGCGCGGCCACGATCAACAGGATGCAGTCGGCGCCCAGCACGCGCGCTTCGTAGACCTGGTAGGCGTCGATCACGAAGTCCTTGCGCAGCACCGGCAGGGTGCAGGCCCCGCGTGCCTGCTGCAGGTAGGCGTCGTCGCCCTGGAAGAAGTCCACGTCGGTCAGCACCGACAGGCAGCTGGCACCGCCGAACTCATAGCTCACCGCGATGTCGGCCGGGTGGAAGTCCGGTCGGATCACACCCTTGGAGGGGCTGGCCTTCTTCACCTCGGCGATCACCGCCGGGTCGCCGGCCGCGATCGCCGCGCGCAGCGCGTCGGCGAAGCCGCGCACCGGCGGGGCCTCGGCC
>NZ_CAUQPH010000129.1:0-10184 GCF_963519925.1 uncultured Stenotrophomonas sp.
GGGGGGGCGCGGGGGGGGGTGCGGGACACGCCTTTAACCCATCCTTGGGGGTTTGTTTAAACAATCCTTGTTTTCTACAGTCCCGCACCCCCACCGCCGCCCCGCCATCCACGGATGGAAGATGACGGAACGAAAACGCGGTAGCGCCGGCCGTTGGCCGGCCCTCACCATGCTGATGGTGTTGTTACGCTGCGGCCATCCATTTAAGGATCAAGCCGGTGACATACGCTAGGCCTGTCCCCGTTGCATAGCCCACCGTACCCAGCAACACACCTACTGGCGCCAGGCTTGGATGGAACGCTGCCGCTACCACCGGTGCCGATGCCGCTGCGCCGATGTTACCCATCGAACCGATGCCGAAGAAGAACAACGGCGCCTTGACCAGCTTGGCGACGGTCCACAGCACCAGGATGTGAGTGAGCATCCAGATCACGCCGAGCAGGAACAGCCACGGGCGATCCAGCAGCGAGAGCAGGTCCATCTGCATGCCGATGCAGGCGATCAGGAAGTACAGGAACACCGTGCCCAAGCGCGAGGCACCCGCGGATTCGAGCCTGCGCGCGCGGGTGAAGCTCAGGCCAAGGCCCAGCAGGGTGGAGAGCAGGACCACCCAGACGAACGCGCTGTCGAGGCTGAATTGGCTTGCCCAGCTGATGTGGGCTTTGAACCAGGCGCTCAGGGGGGCGGCGATGGCGTGGGCCAGGCCGACGCCGCCGAGGGCGACGCCGACGATCACCATCAGGTCGGTGAGGCTGGGAATGCGTGCGTTCTGGGCTTCGTAGGCGCTGATGCGCGCCTTCATTTCGTCGATGGCGCGGGTGTCGGCGCCGTTGCGGGTGTCGATCTGCTGCGCGCGGTTGGCCAGGAACAGCAGGACGGCCATCCACAGGCTGGCGCAGGCGACGTCGACGACGGCGAACTGGCCGAAGGTGGTGGCGTCGGTGCCGAATACTTCGCGCATGGCGACCATGTTGGCGCCGCCACCGATCCAGCTGCCGGCAAGTGCGGCCATGCCGGCCCAGGTATCGCCGGCGACGGTCTCGGGGTGGATCCAGGACATCAGCTGGAACGACACCACGGCGCCGAGCATGATGCCGAAGGTGCCGGCGCAGAACACGATGAGCAGCTTGGGGCCGAGCTTGAGGATGCCCTTGAGGTCGATGGAGAGGGTGAGCAGTACGAGCGCGGACGGCAGCAGCACGTCGCGCGCGATGGGGTTGTAGAGGGCGGTGCGGTGCCCGTCGAGGATGCCGGCGGTGTTGTAGATGGCCGGGATGAAGTAGCACAGCAGCAGTGCGGGCACCCAGGCGAAGATCTTCTTCAACAGGGGCGTCGGGCCGCTGGCGGCCCAGAAAATCAGGGCCAGCGTGGCGGCGATGAGGCCAAGGCCAACGATGTCGTTGGTGATGAGGGCAGTACTGGGTTCGGTCGGCATATGCGGTCCTGTGTCGATCGAAAGGGCAAAAAAAAAGCGCCGCATGATGCGACGCCTGCTGCAGCTTAACATTGTCATGACTGGTGACCACGCTGCAGTGCCGCGCGATGCACCGGTGGCTTCAGTGCGGAAGGTCGCCGTGCTGCCCGGGCAGCGAAGCACCCAGATCGAGGATCACGCGCGTGCCACGCAGCTCGCTCGGTTCGATGGTCAAGGCCCAGCCGAGGTGTTCGCACAGACGGGCGATGAGTTCGAGGCCGATCCCGCTCTGTTCGTTGCGGTCACCGCGCGCCATGCGGGCATACACGGCCGCGATCTCTTCGGGACTCATGCCCTCGCCGGGATCCTGCAGGGTGACGACGCCGCGCTCGGATACAGCGATGGTGATGGTGCCGCGACCGCTGTTTTCGATGGCATTGCGCAGCAGGTTGCCGATGGCCGCCTGGACCACGCCCAGCGGGGCGATGATGTCCACGCGGGCCAGCTCCTGGACGGTGATGTGCAGGTCCTTGTCGCCCATCAGGTGGCGGTGGTCTTCAATGATGTCGGGGACCAGCTGGTCCAGGGCGATGCGCTCCTTCAGCCCGGCCAGGCGTGCCGGCTCGCGGGCCAGCACCAGCAGCAGCTGGATCAGCTGCTCCACGCCCTGTGCAGTGCGGTGCACGCGCTGCATCTGCTGGCGCGCGCGCTCGGGCAGCGCGGGCTGTTCCAGCGCCAGTTCGGCCGCGCCGGTGATCACTGCGATGGGCGTGCGCAGTTCGTGGCTGGCGGTGCTGATGAACACCCGTTCGCGTTCGACGAACTGTTCGTTGCGCGCGAGGTAGTCGTTGAGCGCTGCGGCGATGACGTACAGCTCGGAGCTGCCACGCGGGTCCACCTCGACACGCTGCCCCGGCCGGCCGGGCTTGAGGTTGTCGATGTGCCGGGCCAGCGACCGCAGCGGGCTGACCAGCCGGCTGACGCCGAACGAGGCCATCACCACGGTTACCAGGATCATCACCACGCTGGCCAGCATCACCCAGCGCGTGGCGAACTCCTCCAGGTCGTGGAAGTCGTTGATGTCCAACGCCAGCGCAAGGCGGCCCTGCCCGTCGGTGTCGCGCACCATGACCGCGCTGGCGCGGCCATCAATGTCGACTCCGTCGTGCAGGCCGGGATGCAGGGTGCGCAGGACGGCGGGAACGGTGGCGCTGTCGTCAACGGAGAACAGGCGCAGGGTGTCCGAGTCCTGCCAGCGGTAATGGGGTTCGTGTTCGATGTGGCTGACGATGCTGTCCAGCTCGGAGTTCAGCAGCGCGCGCCAGGCGGAATGCTCCGCGTGCTCGTGCACGTAGTTGCCGACGCTGAACACCGCCAGCGAGATCATCGCCAGGTAGCCCAGCAGCCACCACACCAGGCGCCGGTGCAGCGGCGCGGGCTTACGCAGTCTCATCGCTGCCCTCGCCGGCGGCCGCACCCAACCGGTAGCCTACCCGCGGCAATGTGTGGATGAGCTTGCGCGCGAAGGGCCCATCCACGCTGCGGCGCAGTTCGTAGATATGCGAGCGCAGCAGGTCGCCGTCGGGCAGCTCGTCGCCCCACAGTGCGAATTCCAGCTGCTGGCGGGTAACCGCAGCGGGACTGGCGCGCATCAGCACTTCCAGCACCTTGCGGCACGCCGGGTACAGGTGCAGCGGCTGCCCGGCACGCTTGGCCTCCAGCGTCGCCAGGTCCAGGCTGAGGTCGGCCACTTCCAGCACCTTGCGCGGGTTTCGGCCCTGCGCGCGCACCCGCAGGGCTTCGAGCCGCACTTCCAGTTCGGGCAGGGCAAACGGTTTGGTCAGGTAGTCGTCGGCACCCGCGCGGAAGCCGGCGATCTTGTCGGGCAGTTCGTCGCGGGCGGTGAGCATGATCACCGGCACGTCCGAGCCATGCTCGGTGCGCAGCCGGCGCAGCACGTCCGGGCCTTCCAGGCGCGGCAGCATCCAGTCCAGGATCAGGGCGTCGTACTGCTGGGTGGCGGCCAGGTGCAGTCCGGTGACGCCGTCGGGCGCGACGTCCAGCACGTGGCCGCGTGCCTCGAAATACTCAAAGAGGTTGGCGACCAGTTGGCGGTTGTCTTCTATGACCAGTAGCCGCATGGGGAGGAACTCGGGGGTGGTACCCGGCATGGTAGCCCCCCGGATGTCGGAATCCGGTCGCAATCAACCCGATTCGACACCTTTCTTACATCGCATGCCCGACAGTTCGGCTTTCCCTGCGAACGGCCGCCCTTGTCGACCCTCCTGCCCCGCCGCACCTGGCGCCTGTTGACCTGCCTTGCCCTGTTGCTGGCCCTGGCTGCCGGCATCGGGCTGCGTGCCCCGACCCCGCCGGACGAGCCGCGTTTCGTGCTGGCCGCCCGTGCCATGGTGGAGACCGGCCAGTGGCTGCTGCCGCACCGTGGCAGCGAGCTATACGCCGAGAAGCCGCCGGTGTTCATGTGGATCCAGGCGGCGACCTACCAGGTCATCGGGCACTGGAACCTGGCCTTCCTGCTGCCCTCGCTGCTGGCCGCGCTGGCCACGTTGTGGCTGAGCTGGGACCTGGCACGGCGGTTGTGGAATCGCCGCCTCGCCTGGTGGGCCGTGCTGGCGCTGTCCAGCTGCCTGCAGTTCGGGCTGATGGCCAAGCGCGCGCAGATCGACATGGTGCTGGTGGCCTTGACCACGCTGTCGCTGTGGGGCCTGCTGCGCCACCTGCTGGAGCGGCCGAATACACGCGCCCTGTGGGTGGCCGGGTTCGCCGCCGGACTGGGTACGGTGACCAAGGGCGTGGGGTTCCTGCCGCTGCTGGTGCTGCTGCCGTGGGCGCTGTGGCGCTGGCAGCAACGCAGGGCCGTCGTTGACCCCCTGCCGCGCGCACGCGCCCTGCTCTGGCTGGTGCCGGCGTTCCTGCTCGGCACCGCCGTCTGGCTGGGGCCGCTGGGTATCGCGCTGCTCAACGATCCTTCGCCGGAACTGCAGTCCTACGCGCGCGAGCTGCTGTTCAAGCAGACCGGCACCCGCTACGCCAACGCGTGGCACCACGTGCAGCCGGCCTGGTACTACCTGCAGGTGATTGCCACGTTGTGGCTGCCCGGCAGCCTGCTGCTGCCCGCGCTGGTTCCAGCATGGTGGCGGCGCCTGATGCGACTGGATGGACGCTACTGGCTGCTGCTGGGCTGGGCCTTGCTGGTGCTGCTGTTCTTCAGCGCCAGCCCGGGCAAGCGCGAGGTCTACATCTTCCCGATGCTGCCAGCGCTGTGCGTGGCTGCTTCACCTTTGTTGCCCGGCCTGCTGCGCCGCGCCGGCACGCGCTGGCTGCTGCTGGCCTATGTGCTGGTGCTGGGCGTGGCTGCCGCCGCGATCGGCGTAGCGCTGCTGGGAGATGGCGTCTGGGCGCATGCGCAGCTCGCCCGACGTGGCATGCCCGAAACCCTGTTGCCGGTGCTGGGAGGGTGGCTGCTCGGCTTCGGCGTGGTGGTACTGCTGTTGGCCGCGTGGCTGCGGCAACGCCGCGCCGGCGCGCTGGCAGTGGTCACTGCGGTGCTGCTCTGGAACCTGCATGGTTGGGGATTGATGCCTGCACTGGGTCCGTACAGCTCCGCGTCGGTGGTGATGCAGCAGGTGGGCGAAAGAATCGGTCCCGACGCCGAGCTGGGTGCACTGGCGTGGCGTGAGCAGAACCTGCTGCAGGCCGACCGGCCCGTGACCGACTTCGGCTTCAAGCGGCCTTGGGACGCACAGTGGCATGACGCCGGTCCGTGGCTGGCGCAGGCCCCCCACTCGCGCTGGCTGCTGGTGCTTGAACAGGCACTCAGTCCCTGCGTGGACCGCGCGCAGGCGGTGATGATCGGCAGCGCCAACCGCAACCGCTGGTGGCTGGTGCCGGGCACGGCGTGGCATGCAGACTGTCACGCGGAGCTTTCGCAGGACGCGGCCGCCGGTGTCGACGACGGCGACTGAATCGCAGGTGCACGGCGCGTGCCGGTTAACGCGCGGGGAACATCGCTCCGACCGGTCTCCGACACGCTGCTGACGACCATGGCGCCGGTTTCCCCGCCGGCTCCACCTTCATGCTCCCTGTCCCTGCTGCGTCGCTTCCGCTCGCCGAACACGCCAACTCCCGCAACGCCCTCTTCCTGCGCAACCACTTCGCATGGCCGCTGCTGGCGGTGCTGGCCACCAGCACGCTGCTCTTGGTCGGTGGTGGCGACCAGTGGCTGGCGGACCAGCTGTACCGCATGGAAGGCCATCACTGGCTCCTGCAGAACGCATGGGCCACCAGCCAGCTGATCCACAAGGGTGGCAAGTGGCTGAGCGCAGCGGCAACGCTGCTGGCCATCGTGCTGTGCTTCCACGCCTGGCGCCACGAACGCGCGGCCGCATGGCGCTGGCCGCTGCTGTACCTGGTCATGGCCGTCGCGCTGGGCACCGGCGTGGTGTCGCTGCTGAAGTCGCTCACCAACGTGGATTGCCCGTGGGACCTGGCGCGCTACGGCGGCCTGCGCGAGTACGTGGGACTGTTCGCCACCCGCCCGCACGGCATGCCGCGCGGGGTGTGCTTCCCGGCCGGGCATTCCAGCGCCGGGTTTGCCTGGGTGAGCCTGTACTTCTTCGCGCTGCTGGTGCGCCCGGCATGGCGATGGCGTGGCCTTGCCCTGGGGCTCGTCGCAGGGGGTGTGTTCGGTGCCGCGCAGCAGCTGCGCGGCGCGCATTTCCTTTCGCATGACCTGTGGACGCTCGCGACATGCTGGACGGTGTCGCTGCTGCTGTTCCTCCTGGTGCATCGGATCAGCGCCCGCGGAGTGCGCGCATGAATACCATCGCATCACATGCGCCACGCCCGACCGCGCTCACCACGCTGCGCCACTGGCGCCCCACGTGCTCCACCGAGACCCTCATCGCCCTCACCAGCGTGTTCTTCGCGCTGGCCTGCAATGGCCTGTTCTGGCACAGCGCGATGGCCACGCATCCGGGCAGCCTGCGCTTCGCCATGTCGCTGCTGCTGTTGCTGGTGGGTGCGCACAGCCTGCTGATGGGCCTGCTGGTGTGGCGCTGGAATGCGAAGGTGATGATCGGCGTGCTGCTGCTGGGTACGGCGATGGCCGCCCACTACATGGGCAGCTACCACATCTACCTGGATGCGGACATGCTGCGCAACGTGCTGGCCACCGACCACAAGGAAAGCCGCGAGCTGATCACCCCGAGCCTGCTCGCACCACTGGTGCTGCTGGCGCTGCTGCCGATGGTGCTGCTGTCGCGCGTACAGCTGGTGCGGCGCAGCTGGGGCAAGGCCGTGCTCTGGCGCGGCGGTTTCCTGCTGGTGTCGGCGTGCGTCGCGCTGGGCGGGTCGATGCTGTCCTTCCAGGAAATGTCGTCGCTGATGCGCAACCAGCGCGAAGTGCGGTACCTGGCCACGCCGGGCAACTACCTGCTGGGGCTGCCGAAGGCGCTGCGCGGCGACAACCCGATCCAGCGCGCACCCAAGCTGCCGATCGGGCTGGATGCCAAGGCGACGCCGCGCGCGGCCGACAGCAAACCCAGGCTGCTGGTGATCGTGATGGGCGAAACCGCGCGTGCGCAGGACTGGGGCCTGAACGGCTACGCCCGGCAGACCACGCCGCAGCTGGCGCAGACCAGCGCGATCAACTTCCCGGACATGCACGCGTGCGGTACCAGCACGGAAGTGTCGCTGCCCTGCCTGTTCTCGCCCTATGGCCGCCACGATTACGATGAGAAGAAGATCCGCGCGCACCAGTCGCTGCTGCACGTGCTCGACCACGCCGGCATCGGCACGCTGTGGCGCGACAACCAGTCCGGCTGCAAGGGCGTGTGCGAAGGGCTGCCGATGCAGGCACTGGACGATGCAACGCATCCCACCCTGTGCGCCAACGGCCGTTGCATGGACGAGATCCTGATCGACAACCTCGCCGAACAGGTCCGTGCAACGCCGGGCGACCGGGTGGTGGTGCTGCACCAGCTGGGCAACCACGGCCCGAGCTACTTCGAGCGCTATCCCACCCGCTTCCGCCACTTCACCCCGACCTGCGACACCCCGGACCTGGGCAAGTGCAGCCGCGAGGAAATCACCAACAGCTACGACAACGCGCTGCTGTACACCGACCAGCTGCTGGCCCACACCATCGGTACGCTGCAGGGCATGCAGGATTACGACACGGCGATGATCTATCTGTCCGACCATGGCGAATCGCTCGGCGAGAAGGGCCTGTACCTGCACGGAGTGCCGTACGCGATCGCCCCGCAGGAACAGACCCGGGTACCGATGACGATGTGGTTCTCGCCCGGTTTCGCCGCCAGCCGTGGACTGGACCTGGCCTGCGTGCGGCGCCGTGCCAGCCAGTACACCGACCATGACAACCTGTTCCCCTCGGTACTGGGCCTGATGCAGGTGAAGACCGCGCTGTACGACCGCGACCGCGACCTGTTCAGCGGTTGCGCGCGCTGACGGGACTTGTGGCCCTTGCGGTGCGGCGGCGGCCCCACTAGCCTTCGCCGGTCTGTCACCACCCAAGGATGTCCCCGTGAACCACCGCCCGCTCCTGCTGGCCCTGGCGGTCGGCGCTGCCGCGCTGACCCTGGCGGCCTGCCAGAAGGAACCGTCCCCGGCCGATGCACCGGCCACCGGCACCGCCGCGCCCACCGAAACCGCGGACCAGTTCATCGCCCGCGTCAACGCCGAGTACAAGGCCCTGTACCCGGAAATGACCTCGGCGCAGTGGCTGTCCTCGACCTACATCAATGACGATTCCGAGCGCGTGGCGGCCAAGGCCAACGAGCGCTGGCTGACCATCCTCAATGGCTGGATCGCCCAGGCCGGCAAGTACGACGGTCAGCCGATGAGCGAGGACACCAAGCGCCAGATCCACCTGCTCAAGCTGATGACCGCGATGCCGGCCCCGCGCGACCCGGCCAAGCTCGGCGAGCTGACCCGCATTGCCAGCCGCATGGAAGGCGCCTACGGTTCGGGCAAGTACTGCACCGACGAGGCCAACCCGGCCAGCTGCCGCCAGCTCGGCGACCTGGAGCAGGTGCTGGCCAGCAGCCGCGACTACGACAAGCAGCTCGATGCCTGGCAGGGCTGGCACGCCACCACCAAGCCGATGCGCGCCGATTACCAGCGCTTCGTCGGCCTGGTCAACGAAGGCGCCAAGGAAATGGGCTTCGCCGACGCCGGCCAGATGTGGCGCAGCGGCTACGACATGCCGGCCGAGCAGATCGGGCCGGAAACCGACCGCCTGTGGGAGCAGGTCAAGCCGATGTACGAGCAGCTGCACTGCTACGCGCGTACCAAGCTGGACACCACCTACGGCAAGGACAAGGCCGAGACCGAAGGCGGCCTGATCGCCGCGCACCTGCTCGGCAACATGTGGCAGCAGGACTGGTCCAACCTGTGGGACCAGCTGGAGCCGTATCCCGGTGCCGGCAGCCTGGACATCACTGCGGCGCTGGAAAAGCAGTACCAGACCAACCTGAGCGGTGCGCTGGCCAAGGCCGGCGGCAGCAATGCGAACGTGGAAGCGCTGTACAAGGCGCAGCGTGACGCGGAGCTGCGCACCGCCAAGCAGATGACCGAGCGCGCGCAGGACTTCTATGTCTCGCTGGGCATGCCGGCGCTGCCGAAGTCGTACTGGGACAAGACCCAGTTCATCAAGCCGCTGGACCGCGACGTGGTCTGCCACGCCAGCGCGTGGGACATGAACATGGAAGGCGACGTGCGCACCAAGATGTGCATCAAGCCGAACGAAGAAAATTTCACCACGATCTACCACGAGCTGGGCCACATCTATTACGACCTGGCCTACAACCCGCTGCCGCCGTTGTTCCAGGGCGGTGCCAACGATGGCTTCCACGAAGCGATCGGCGACACCATCGTGCTGGCGATGACCCCGCAGTACCTCAATTCGATCGGGCTGGTGGACAAGCCGCAGGAAAGCCGTGAAGCCACCATCAACGCGCAGATGCGGATGGCGCTCAGCGGCGTGTCGTTCCTGCCGTTCGGGCTGATGATCGACCGCTGGCGCTGGGGCGTGTTCGATGGCTCGATCACCCCGGACAACTACAACAAGGCGTGGTGGGAGCTGAAGGCGAAGTACCAGGGCGTGGCGCCGGCCAGCGCGCGCGGCGAGGAGTTCTTCGATCCGGGCGCGAAGTACCACGTGCCGGGTAATACGCCGTACACCCGCTACTTCCTGGCGCGCATCCTGCAGTTCCAGTTCTACAAGGGCCTGTGCGATGCGGCCGGCTACAAGGGCCCGCTGCACCAGTGCAGCTTCTACGGCAACAAGGAAGCCGGCCAGAAGTTCTGGGCGATGCTGAGCAAGGGTGCCAGCCAGCCATGGCAGGCCACGCTGAAGGAAATCACCGGCGGCGACAAGCTCGATGCCGGCCCGATGATCGAGTACTTCACCCCGGTCAACGAGTGGCTGAAGCAGCAGAACCAGGACCAGATGTGTGGCTGGCAGCCGCCTGCGGCGGCAGCCGCGCCGAAGGCGCCTTGAACCAGGAAAGCCGGCCTGCATGGCCGGCTTTTTTTTTTTCATCGCAGAAGGGAGTGGAACGTCTCGTCCCCTAGGGCCGTCGAGGCTTGGCGGAGGGTCTTCGAGCAGGTTCATCGCGAGCGTTGAGGGCCCCGCCGCGGCCGGCAGGCCCCTATGCAAATGTCCCCCGGCGGCGGCCTGCGGCCGCCACCTCCTCCTTTACTTTGCCAGGGACCTACCGGCCGCGAC
>NZ_CAUQPH010000130.1:0-10161 GCF_963519925.1 uncultured Stenotrophomonas sp.
GCGCAGCGAAGACCCGAGCGCGCTGCTGGACCCGCCACGGTTGCCGCGCCTGCTGCCCAAGGCGCTGGCCGAGAGCCAGATCGATGCGCTGCTCGCCGCGCCGGACGTGGCGCAGCCGCTGGGCCTGCGCGACCGCGCAATGCTCGAGCTGATGTATGCCGCCGGCCTGCGCGTGAGCGAACTGGTCGAGCTGCCGGCCAATGCGGTGAACCTGCGCCAGGGCGTATTGCGGGTAACGGGCAAGGGCAGCAAGGAACGGCTGGTGCCGCTGGGCGAGGAATCGCAGCACTGGCTGGAGCGCTACCTGCGCGAGGCGCGACCGCAGCTGGTCGGCACGCGCACGGTGCCGGCGCGCGATGGCGAGGTGCCGCTGTTCCTGGAACCCTCGTTGCAGCCGCTGAGCCGCCAGCAGTTCTGGACGCTGGTGAAGATGTACGCCGCGCTGGCCGGGATCGATCCGGTGCGGATCAGCCCGCACGGGCTGCGGCACAGCTTCGCCACCCACCTGCTCAACCGCGGCGCCGACCTTCGCGCGCTGCAGATGCTGCTGGGCCACAGCTCGCTGTCCACCACCCAGATCTACACCCTGGTCGCGCGCGAGCACCTGCAGAAGCTGCACGCGAAACACCACCCGCGCGGGTAGGGTCGACCCCTCAGGCGCTGGATTCACCCGGTCGCCAGTCGCGCGGCAGGCTGATCGCGCGGGGCTCGCCCAGCCGCGGCGGTTTCGGCGGCGCCGGGCCGGTGGGCAACGGCCGTGCCAGCCACGACGCGTGGCGGTCGGCGTCGACCGGATCGACCAGCCGGGCGGTCGCGACCCGCCCGCCGGGGCCGTCGCTGTTGGTCAGCATTTCCCGCCGCAGGTAGCGCACCACGTTCCACTCCGGGCCTGCCAGGCCTGAACCCATCGGCGCACGCGCCTGCAGCCCGTTGAATACCGCTGCCACCGCCTCGGACGGCTGCAGGCTGGGATCCGCTTCGGCCATGAGTCTTGCGGTGGCCTGCACTTCCGCACGCAGCTCCTTGAGCGCATTCAACCGGCCACCCCACACGGCGTCGGCCAGCGCCGCCATGGTGCGGTCCCGGTGTTGTTCGCTGGACGTCACCGAGGTCCGGGAGGTGACCGACGTGCGTGAAGCCAGCGACTCCAGCGAACCGGAGAGGCTGCGCGGGGCCGGCGCCGGCGAAGCATTTTCTATGCGGATCAGCATGTCCTGCACGGATTGGCTTTGCGCTGTGGGTAATCGCTTCTGATCCAGCGTCTGGCGGAGGCTGCTCAGGTAGTCGCTGCGCTTGACCAGTTGCTGTTCGGACACCTCGCCCCGTTGCCAGGCCTTGGTCAAACTCGCCTCCTTGTTCTTGATCGCGAGGAAGGCCTCGTTGTAGCGGGTGGGGGAGCGGACACTCAGCTCCACCTTGGCTGCGGTGCTGCCAAGCTGTGCTTTGACCCAGATCAATGGGGAAGGAATGCGCATGCGGCGGGGAATCGATTCGGGGGATGGAATCATCCCCGCCCGGGGCGGCGCCGGCTTTCAGGAATCGCTCGGCGTCACGGGCCTCACCCGCGCGGCTGTGCGAGAATCCGGCCACTCTCTTCCGTGGATGTACAGATGCGTCGAGTTCTTACCGTGGCCCTGTTCAGTGCGCTCAGCGTGAGTGCCTGCGCCCAGCCGGCCGCCCCCGGTGCCACGCCGGCGGCCAAGCCGGGCAGCAACGCTGCCGCCCCCGCCGCCAAGGGCAATGCGACTGCCGACCAGACCGTGCGCAGCGCGCTGGCCGGGCTGGACCCGAAGTTCAAGCCGGACTACATCGGCGCCGCGCCGTTCCCCGGGTTCCGCGAGGTGCTGGTCGGCGGCCAGGTGCTGTACGTCTCCGACGACGGCCGCTACCTGATGCAGTCGCAGCCCTACGACATCCAGAACCGCGCGCCGGCCAGCAGCGCCGGCCTGCTGGCCTACCGCAAGGCACTGCTGGACAAGGTGCCGCGTGGCGAGCGGATCGTGTTCGCCGCCGCCAATCCCAAGCACACCCTGACGGTATTCACCGACATCGAATGCGGCTACTGCCGCAAGATGCACCAGGACATTCCGGAGCTGAACAAGCTCGGCGTGACCGTGGAATACCTGGCCTTCCCGCGCATGGGCCCGGCCAGCCAGGATTTCAAAGACATGATCTCGGTCTGGTGCGCGGCCGATCGCCGCCAGGCACTGACCAGCGCCAAGCAGGGCCAGCCGGTGGCGCCGAAGAACTGCACCAGCCCGGTGGCGATGCAGTACAACCTCGGCCAGCAGGTGGGCGTGAGCGGCACCCCGGCGGTATTCGCCGCCGACGGTACCCAGCTGGGCGGCTATGTGCCGCCGGCGCAGCTGCTCAAGGCGCTGGAGCGCCAGGCGAACTGAAGCACGACCGCCCCGGATGCTCGCGTCCGGGCGCGCCCCAGCCCTGATGCAGCCAACTGGAATTGGCAACGCGGATGTCGATGGGCTGTGGAACGCAGCGGGGTTGCGGCGTTGCCCGCAGATCCGGCGTCATGCCGGTACCGCCATTGCGCCAGGTCGGCTGCCATTGACGGGCGGCTTGCCAGTTTTTGATCGTCTTGATGGAAATCCGCTTCAGCAGCGTCCGGATTTCCACTTTTTCCGCGGCGCGCTCGCTGCCCAATACCGCAGCCACGCGCAGGAATATCGTTGGGGTTCGCAAGCAGGGCTACCACACCGTTGAGCGGGATTGCCCATTATTCGGCGCTGACGGTTGCAGGCGACTTCCAGGAATCGATCAGCGACCACGCCGCGTCGCGCCCGGGGCCATGGCGGCCCCGGGCGCGGTGACGCTTATTTCAGGCCATTGCTGATCGTGTTGACCAGCGTGCCCTGGGTGTCATCGCCGCTGAACTCCCAGAAGAACGCGCCGCCCAGTCCCTGGGTTTTCACGTAGCCCATCTTCTCGGTCACCATCGCCGGAGTGTCGAAGCTCCAGAACGTGGTGCCGTTGTAGCTCCACGTGGCCCGCGCCGTGGCGTCGGTGAAGACCGGATGGTTGAGGTTCTTCAACACCTTCCAGTCTTCGATGCCCGCCTCGTAGGTACCCGGTGCGGCCGTGCCGGTCTGGTACAGCCCGTTGTTGACGTTGGGCACGTTGGTCCAGCCGCGACCGTAGAAGCCGATGCCCAGGTTGAGCTTGCTGGCCGGCACCCCGCGGGCGAGGAAGGCTTCCATCGCATCGTTGCTGTTGTACAGCTTCACATCACCGGTGGATGGATCGGCCGGCGAATCGAACAGCGCCGAATGGTGCCCGGTCTTCGGGTCGAACGCGCCGTGGAAGTCGTACGTCATCACGTTGATGAAATCCAGGTACGGGTGGTACGCCGCCGGATCGGTCACGCGAATCTTGTCGATGCCCGCGCCTACCGCCACGGTCAGCAACAGGCCCGGCCGCACCGCATCGAGCTGGCGGCGGAATTCGGCCATCAGCGCGGTGAAGTTGGCATTGTCGGCCGGGGTCCCGCAGGCGATGCCGCACGCCACCGGGTATTCCCAGTCGATGTCGATGCCGTCGAACACACCCGCCGCCGCGCCCACGCCACCGGCACCGTCGGTCACCGGCAGGTTGCCCTTGATGTAGGCATCGATGCACGAGGCCACGAAGGCTTGGCGGTTGGCCGGCTGCGCCGCGCTGGAGAAGCCGCGCGACCAGGTCCAGCCACCCAGCGAGATCAACACCTTCACGTTCGGGTGCTTGGCCTTGAGCTGCTTGAGCTGGTTCCAGTTGCCGCGCAGCGGCTGGTCCCAGGTGTCGGCGCTGCCGCTGACGCTTTCACCGGCCTGGAAGGCCTTGGTGTAATCGGCGAACGCATCGCCGCCGGCGCCGGTGTTCGGGTCGGAGGGCTGGGTGACGCCCACTTCGCAGCGGTTGTTGCGCACGTTGCCGAAGGCGTAGTTGATGTGGGTCAGCTTGCTGGCCGAACCACTGGTGTCGATGTTCTTGACCCGGTAATTGCGCCCGTAGATGCCCCACTGGGTGAAGTAGCCGATCACCCGCTTGTTGCCGCCACTGCCGCCACCGGCACTGGTGGTCACGCTGATCGTGGTACTGCGGGCCGAGGCGTTGCCGGCGTTGTCGCGCGCACGCACGGCATAGGTGTAGGCGGTGCTGGCGGTGAGCCCGCCGTCGGTGAACTGGGTGGCGCTGGGCGAGCCGACCAGGCTGCCGTTGCGGTACACGTCGTAGCCGGCCACCCCGCTGCCGCCGCTGTTGTCGGTGGCCGCGTTCCAGGCCAGGTTGACCGTGGTTGCGGTCTTCGAGGGTGAGGCAAGGCCGCCCGGTACGCTGGGCGCGGTGGTGTCGTTGCTGGCCGCGTTGACGGTCACGCTGACCGTGGCCGACGAGGTCACCGCATTGTTGTTGTCGCTCGCAACTGCTTTGAAGGTATGGGTGCCGGCCGCCGCGTTGGCCCAGCTCACGCTGTAGGGCGCGCTGGTGTCGACGCCGAGCGAGGTGCCGCCGCGGAAGAACTCGACCTTGCTCACGCTGCCGTCGGCGTCGCTGGCGTTGGCGCTGACGGTGATCGTGCTGCCCGCGCTGAAGCTGGCGCCGTTGGCCGGCGAGGTCAGGCTGACGCTGGGCGGCTGGTTGCTGCCGCCGCTGTCGCAGGCGCCCAGGTTGGTGTAGTAGGGCGCGCCGGCCGGGTGGTCGGGCGGGGCGTTCCAGATGTCCTGGTTGGCCCGGTACAGCACGCCGCCCTTCTGCAGGGTGGTGCCTTGCTTGTAGATCACGTTGCCGTCCCACACCGGCACGCCGGTACAGCTGGCGGCCAGGGCAAGGCCCGGGCTCAGGGCCGCCGAGCCCAGGGCCAGGGCCAGCAGCCAGCGTCGATGCCGGGCCGGTCGATGGGGAGATAACGATGTCACCTTACTGCGCGCACTCGGGTCAGCCATGGTCGTACTCCGATCAAGGTGATGGGCACTGGGCGGCGGGGTGCCGCCCAGCGTTGCAGCAGGTCCGGGGCCGGTGAGAGAGGCCGGCGACAGCTCAGGGGGCGGACATGGGACCCCACCGGGACGGTGTGCCCGGCGGGTCGTGGCAACGTTGTCATGGATTGCCATGGCAATCCGTGCGCCAGCGCAAGGTTCCGAGCGTCCGATCGTGCCCACCCCGGGACGCGAGGGGTCGCGGCGGCGACCACCGGGGGGCGCGGACCGGTACAATAGTGGGCCCCGTTCCCAACCACGGTTCCCCGGACATGATGGTCCTCGAGGGCGCATCCGCCCTTTCGCCGTTCCGCCGCGAACGTCTTGAATCCCGCCTCCAGTCCCTGGCCGCCGATCTGCGCATCACCGGTGCCTGGCATGTGTATTTCATCCAGACCGAAGGCGACGCCGCCCCGGACCCGGTGGTCCTGACCCGGATCCTGGAAGCCGAGCCGGCCCCGGCTGCGCGCGCGGAAGGGGCGATCAGCCGCTTCGTGGTGCCGCGCCTGGGCACGCTGTCGCCGTGGTCGAGCAAGGCCACCGAACTGGTGCGTGGCGCCGGGCAGCCGATCCGCCGGGTGGAACGCGGACTGCGCATCGACCTGGCCGGCTGGCCGGCGGATGCCGAGACCCGCGAGGCGGTGGTGCGCGCGTTGCACGACCCGATGACCCAGTCGGTGCTGGACGATGCCGCCCAGGCCCAGGCGCTGTTCAGCGCGCCGGCCCGCGGCGAGCTGGAGCGGGTGGCGCTGGACGACCTGGAAGCGGCCAACCGCCGGCTCGGCCTGGCCATGGCCCAGGACGAGATCGACTACCTGCGCCAGCGCTTCGGCGAACTCGGCCGCAAGCCGTCGGACGTGGAACTGATGATGTTCGCGCAGGCCAATTCCGAGCACTGCCGGCACAAGATCTTCAATGCCAGCTGGACCATCGATGGCGCGGACAAGCCGCACTCGCTGTTCCGCATGATCAAGAACACCCACCAGCAGACCCCGCAGCACACGCTCAGCGCGTACAGCGACAACGCGGCGGTGGTGGCCGGCTTCCCGGCGGCGCGCTACCGCCCGGACCCGGCCAGCGGCCAGTACCGCAGCGAACCGGTGGTCGATTCGGCGTTCTGCATCAAGGTGGAAACGCATAACCACCCGACTGCGATCGCCCCGTTCCCGGGCGCATCGACCGGTGCCGGCGGCGAGATCCGCGACGAAGGCGCCACCGGCCGCGGTGGCAAGCCCAAGGCCGGCCTGACCGGGTTCTCGGTCTCGCACCTGCGCATCCCGACCCTGCCGCAGCCGTGGGAGGCGCCGCGCGCGCTGAACCCGCGCATGGCGCCGGCGCTGGACATCATGCTGGAGGGCCCGCTCGGCGGCGCCGCCTTCAACAATGAATTCGGCCGGCCGAACCTGCTCGGCTACTTCCGCAGCTTCGAACTGCCGGAAGGCGAGGGCCTGACCCGCGCCTACGACAAGCCGATCATGCTGGCCGGTGGCCTCGGCGCGATCGACCAGGTACAGGTCGAAAAGCTGAAGCTGCAGCCGGGCGACGCGGTGATCGTGCTCGGTGGCCCGGCCATGCTGATCGGCCTGGGTGGCGGCGCCGCAAGTTCGGTGGCCTCCGGCGAAAGCGCCGAGGACCTGGATTTCGCCAGCGTGCAGCGCGACAACCCGGAGATGGAACGGCGCTGCCAGGAAGTGATCGACCGCTGCGTCGCGCTGGGCCTGGACAACCCGATCCGCTGGTTCCACGACGTCGGCGCCGGTGGCCTGTCCAACGCGATTCCGGAACTGCTGCACGACTCCGGCGTGGGCGGGGTGATCGACCTCGGCAAGGTGCCCACCGACGACCCGTCGCTGTCGCCGATGCAGCTGTGGTGCAACGAATCGCAGGAACGCTACGTGCTCGGCGTGCCGCAGGAGCGCCTGGCCGAGTTCGCCGCGCTGTGCGCACGCGAGCGTTGCCCGTTCGCCGCCGTCGGCGTGGCCACGGCAGAGGAACGCCTGGTGGTCGCCTATGGCGCGACCGTCGGCAACATCCCGGCCGATGCCCCGATCGACCTGCCGATGGACGTGCTGTTCGGCAAGCCGCCGAAGATGCACCGCGACACCGCGCACCCGGCGGCACCGCGCTGGCCGGCGCTGAAGACCGGCGGGCTGGACCTGCACGAGGCCGGCCTGCGCGTGCTGGCACACCCGTCGGTGGCGTCGAAGAACTTCCTGGTCACCATCGGTGACCGCAGCGTCGGCGGCCTGACCGCACGCGAACAGATGATCGGTCCGTGGCAGCTGCCGCTGGCCAACGTCGCGATCACCCTGGCCGGGTTCGATACCCTGGCCGGCGAAGCGATGGCGATCGGTGAACGCACCCCGCTGGCGCTGCTCGATGCCGCCGCCTCGGCGCGCATGGCGGTGGGCGAAGCGATCACCAACCTGTGCGCGGCCCCGGTCGACGCGCTGGAAACGGTGAAGCTGTCGGCCAACTGGATGGCGGCGGCGGGCCATGACGGCGAAGACGCGCTGCTGTACGACGCGGTGCGCGCGGTCGGCATGGAGCTGTGCCCGCAGCTGGACCTGAGCATTCCGGTCGGCAAGGACTCGCTGTCGATGCAGGCGCAGTGGCACGACGCCGGCCAGGCGCACAAGTCGGTGTCGCCGGTGTCGCTGGTGATCTCCGCGTTCGCGCCGGTGGCCGACGCCAGCACCCAGCTGACCCCGCTGCTGGACCGCGATGCCGACAGCGAGCTGTGGCTGATCGGGCTGGGCGCGGGCAAGCAGCGCCTGGGCGGTTCCATCCTGGCCCAGGTGCATGCCGACCACAGCGCGCTGCCGGCCTTCGCCGGTGCCGTGCCGGACCTGGACGACCCGCAGCGCCTGCGTGCGTTCTTTGAACTGATCCGCGACGCGCGCCAGTCCGGGCTGCTGCTGGCCTACCACGACCGCAGCGATGGCGGCGCGTTCGCGGCGCTGTGCGAAATGGCCTTTGCCTCGCGCCAGGGCCTGGACATCACCCTGGACGCGTGGGGCGACGACCCGTTCCGCAGCCTGTTCAACGAGGAACTGGGTGCGGTGGTGCAGATCGCGCGCGAAGACCGTGCGGCCTTCGCCGACCTGGTCGAGCGCCACGCGCTGACCGAGTGCGCCCAGCGCATCGCCAGGCCGACCACCGCACCGGTGGTGCGGGTGTCGCTGCAGGGCGAAAGCCTGGTGGAATGGCGCTGGGAAGCGCTGTTCGATGCGTGGTGGTCGGTTACCCACGCCATGCAGAAGCTGCGCGACAACCCGGACAATGCCGACCAGGAGCGCGCCATCGCGCGCAGCTTCACCGCGCCGGGCCTGAAGCCGAAGCTCAGCTTCGACCTCAATGAAGACGTGGCCATGCCGTTCATCAACACCGGCGCGCGTCCGCGCGTGGCGGTGCTGCGCGAGCAGGGCGTCAACGGCCAGATCGAAATGGCCAACATCTTCGAGCGTGCCGGCTTCAGCAGTTTCGACGTGCACATGAGCGACCTGATCGAAGGCCGCGTGGACCTGTCCGACTTCACCGGCCTGGCCGCCTGCGGTGGCTTCAGCTACGGCGACGTGCTGGGTGCCGGTCGTGGCTGGGCGACCTCGGTGCTGGAGCGCAGCGCGCTGCGCGATGCGTTCGCCACGTTCTTCGCACGCCCGGACAGCTTCGCGCTGGGGGTGTGCAATGGCTGCCAGATGATGAGCCAGCTCAAGGACATCATTCCCGGTGCCGGCCATTGGCCGCAGTTCCGCCGCAACCGCAGCGAGCAGTTCGAAGCGCGGACCGCATTGCTGGAAGTGGTGGAGTCGCCGTCGATCCTGCTGCGTGGCATGGCCGGTTCACGCCTGCCGGTGGCGGTGGCGCATGGCGAAGGCCAGGCGGTGTTCGCCACCGCCGTGGACCAGGCCGCGGCGCGCGTCGCGCTGCGTTACGTGGATGGCGACGGCAACGTCGCGACCCAGTACCCACTCAATCCGAACGGCTCGCCCGACGGCATCACCGGCCTGACCACCACCGACGGCCGGGTGACCATCATGATGCCGCATCCGGAGCGCACCCCGCGCGCGGTGAACCTGAGCTGGCGTCCGGCGGACTGGAACGGCGACTCGCCGTGGCTGCGCATGTTCCGCAACGCAAGAGTATGGTGCGGCTGACCACATGTGATGGAGTGGTGAGTACCGCGTGAAAAAACCGCCGACCTTGTCGGCGGTTTTTTTTTGCGCGCGCGCCAAACTGTGACGAAGCAACGAGTTACATCGCGTTACATGCATCGGTGCGTGTGATGGCAAATGCTCACAAGCTGCTAACAAAACGCGCTTATGAATAGTCGGATCTGTGACGCCTCTCGCGTTCGTGGACTTTTTAACGTCAAAGTCTTGACGCCACCAAAACCCTGCGTTAACACTGAGGTCTCATTTCGACAGCGTTCAGTTCTGCAGTAACCCCAAGGATGGCGAGTTCTCTGTTCGTTGCACGCGCCGTTCGGCAGCTCACGCAGTAATCAAAAAAATTCCAAGCGAAAACGCCCCCAGGGGACGTTGGACCACGGTGTCCGGCGTTGGCGTCGCTTTGCCCGAAACCAGTCCAACCAGGAGTCGCATCGATGAATCGGATTTATCGCAAGGTCTGGAACAAAGCACTGGGGCAGATGGTGGTTGCCTCTGAATTGGCCAGCAGCCAGACCTCCGGCGTGGTGATCGACCAGCGACGGTCAGCCGGCGCACGCAGCGCATCGGCGCTGTCCGCCGCCATCGCGTTGACGCTTGGATTCGGGATCGGTGGGGCGCCGTCGGTTGCGCAGGCGCAATCAGTGGAGGTCGGTGGCAATGCGAACTGCGTGGTGCTCAACAGCAGCGTGATCGACAGCTGCGTGGTGGACGGCAACGCCACCGCCTCGGGCAGCAACGCCGTGGCGATCGGCAGCAACAGCACGGCGTCGGCCGCCAACAGCGTGGCGCTGGGCGCCGGCTCGCGCGCTGCGCGCGCCAACACGGTGTCGGTCGGTGATGCCGGCAGGGAGCGCCAGGTGACCAACGTCGCCGCCGGCACCGCCGCCACCGATGCGGTCAACAAGGCCCAGCTGGACACCGTGGCGGCCACCGCCGCCAGCGCCACGCGCTACTTCAAGGCTGACGGCGCGGGCGACGACAGCGACGCGGCCAGCATCGACGGGGACGGCGCGCTTGCCGCC
>NZ_CAUQPH010000131.1:0-9792 GCF_963519925.1 uncultured Stenotrophomonas sp.
GCCCTCGCGCGGTGCGATACCCCTTGGGCCGGCCAACGGCCGGCGCTACCGGTGCCCGCCGTTGGTCGGTACGCCTTTCTAGAAGCCCAGTTCCACGCCCGGCAGCAACGGCTGCAGATGTTCGCGGAACAGCGCCTTGATGCGTTCCAGCGCGGCCTCGTCGTTGCCTTCGAAACGCAGCACCAGCACCGGGGTGGTGTTGGACGCACGAAGCAGGCCCCAGCCATCGGGGAAATCCGCGCGCAGGCCGTCGATGGTGGACAGGCGCGCGCCGAAGAACGCCGACTCCTCCACCTGCGCCGCCGCCACGAACAGAGACACCAGCGCGTGCGGCGTGCCCGCTTCCACCGGTACCTTCAGCTCCGGCGTGGACACGCTGTCGGGCAGCTCGTCCAGCACTTCGGACGGGGTTTCATCGCGCTGGGCCAGGATTTCCAGCAGGCGCGAGGCCGCATACAGGCCGTCATCGAAACCGAACCAGCGCTCCTTGAAGAAGAAGTGCCCGCTCATTTCACCGGCCAGCTCCGCGTCGGTTTCGCGCATCCTGGCCTTGATCAGCGAATGCCCGGTCTTCCACATCATCGGGCTGCCGCCATTGCGCAGCACGTAGTCGGACAGCTTGCCGGTGCACTTCACGTCGTAGATGACCAGCGCGCCCGGGTTGCGCTGCAGGACGTCGGCCGCGAACAGCATCAACAGGCGGTCGGCGTAGATGATCCGGCCTTCCTTGGTCACCACGCCAAGGCGGTCGCCGTCGCCGTCGAAGGCCAGGCCGATGTCCGCATCGAAGCGCTTCACGGTCTTGATCAGGTCTTCCAGGTTCGCCGGATCGCTCGGGTCGGGGTGATGGTTGGGGAAGGTGCCGTCCACGTCGCAGTACAGCGGAATGACCTCGGCTCCGATCGCCTCCAGCAGCGGCTGCGCCAGTTCCCCGGCCACGCCGTTGCCGGCGTCGGCCACCACCTTGATCGGGCGGTCCAGCTGCACGTCGTCGGCAATGCGCTGGATGTAATCGGCGTTGACCTCGCGCTGCTGCAGGCTGCCGGGTTCGGCGGCCACGTGCAGCTGGCCGTCGCGGATGCGCTGGTACAGCTCGGTGATGGCATCGCCGGACAGGGTTTCACCGCCGACCACGATCTTGAAGCCGTTGTAGTCGGGCGGGTTGTGGCTGCCGGTGACGGCCACGCAGCTGCCCGCGCGCAGGTGGTAGCTGGCGAAGTACACCACCGGGGTCGGCGCCAGGCCGATGTCGATGACGTCGCAGCCGGAACGGCGCAGGCCTTCGATCAGGCTGGCGCTGAGTTCCGGACCCGACAGGCGACCATCGCGACCGACCACGATGTCGCGCAGCCCCTGCACCTGCAGCACCGAGCCGATGGCCTGGCCGATCAGCACGGCCACCTGCGGGGTCAGCTCGCGGCCGATCACGCCGCGGATGTCGTAGGCGCGGAAGATGCCTTCCGGCACCTCGTGGCCGGGCCCGGCCGGCAGCGCCGGGGGCGCCGCGCCCGCGGCCGGGGTCGCGTCCAGCACGGGATCCATTTCCAGGCTCTCACGCAGGGTGGGCCCATGTTCGCCTTCGACCACGCTGGCACGACGGCGCGGCAGCGGCACCTTGCCCTTGCCGAACTGCAGCATGCCGGCGATGGCCAGCAACAGGACCGCCACGATGAACGACGGAATGGCGCCCAGCCCCAACGGGCCCGGTTCCACGTCCGGCACCGCCGCCGACAGGCGCAGGCCGGACTTGCCGATCGGCCGGGCCAGGCCCTCGGCGCCGTTCGACAGGGCGGCGTCGCCCTGCTCGATGATGTTGTGGCCGCCCTGGCGCAGCGCCAGGTAGCCGGCAGACGGTACCCGTACCTGGTCGAAGGTGCCGGTCAAACGCAGCAGTGGCTGGCGCACGTAGATGACCGCCGGCCCCTGCGCGCCCAGCTGCACCGGAACCGCCAGACCCAGGCGCTGGCCACCGGCATCGCGCACCACGCGTGCAGTGACGGTGTCGCCGGCGATGGCCGCTTCCAGCAGCGCCAGTCGCGCGTAGCCGAAGGTCTTGGGGTCGGCATAGGCCGCGTCCAGGTCGGTGGTGAACACCTCCACCTCCTCGGTGCCCGGCCAGCCCTCGCGGACGGCGAGCGCGGTGGCATCGGCGTCGCCGGCGGCCAGCGCGGCACTGACCCGCTCGCTCTTCACCAGGGTGCGCAGCTGCGCGGTCTGGCCATCCAGCGCGGTCTGCACGCCCTGCACGATCTGGTCGCGCGACTGCTCCAGCGCGTGGCCGACCGACGCCTGTCGCCATTGGCGCACGCCGCTCCACGCAAACCATGCGGCCAGCAGCACCAAGGCCCCCACCAGCAGCAGCTGGTTACGCTTGCCTTTCAATCGCGGCTGTCCTTCCGCACTTGCCTTGCTCATCGTGTTCCCCCTGTCAGCGCACCCCGGTATGGCCGAATCCACCCGTTCCCCTGGCGCTGTCGGTGAAAGTATCCACTACCTGCAGCCCCACGCGTGCAATCGGCAACACGACCAACTGTGCAATACGGTCACCGGGCTGCAGCGTGAAGGCCTCGCGGCCGCGATTCCAGGCGCTGATCAGAAGCGGGCCCTGGTAATCGGCATCGATCAGGCCGGTGCCGTTGCCCAGCACGATGCCGTGGCGGTGGCCCAGCCCGGAGCGCGGCAACACCACCGCGCACAGGTTCGGGTCGGCGATGTGGATGGCGATGCCGCTGGGAATCAGCGCGGTGTCCCCCGGCTGCAGGGTGAGCTCGGTTTCCAGCGCGGCGCGCAGGTCCAGGCCGGCGCTGGCTTCGGTGGCGTAGGCCGGCAGCGGCCAGGTGTCGCCGAAGCGCGGATCGAGCAGCTTCACCTGCAGCGGCTGCAGGGACGGGGCTTGGGTCATGCGTGCAACCTCTGGGCAATCAGGGACAACAGTTGTTCGGCCAGCTGCGCCTTGCTGGTGCCGGGGAACACCTGCTCCCCGCCCTGCCAGTACGCAGTCGCCGCATTTTCATCGCTTTCGAAGCCGCCGTTGCTGATCCCGACCTGGTTGGCGATGACCAGGTCCAGCCGCTTGTCGACCAGCTTGCCGCGCGCGTACTTCTCCACGTCGTGGGTTTCGGCGGCGAACCCGACCACCAGCTTCAGCGCGTTGGTCTGCGCGGCGACTTCGGCCAGGATGTCGGCGGTGCGCACCAGTTCCAGGGTCAACGTCTGCGATCCGGCGGTCTTCTTCAACTTCTGCGGCGCGATCTGGCGCGGGGTGTAATCGGATACCGCCGCCGCGCCTATATAGATGTCGGCGGGCAGCGCGTCGAGCACGGCATCGCGCATCTGCGCGGCCGAGCGCACGTCCACCCGCTGCACCCCGGCCGGGGTGGCCAGGTGCACCGGGCCGCTGACCAGCACCACCTGCGCGCCCTGGCGCACGGCGGCCGCCGCCAGCGCATAGCCCATCTTGCCGCTGCTGCGGTTGCCCACGTAGCGGACCGGGTCAAGGTCTTCATAGGTGGGGCCGGCGCTGATCACCACGCGCAGGCCCTTCAGTTCCTGGGACGCCTCGGGAACAGCGCGGTCCTGCACGGACGCCAGCGCGGCCACGATGGCGTGCGGCTCGCTCAGCCGGCCCGGGCCGGATTCGCCTTCGGCCAGCGGGCCGTCTTCCGGACCGATCACCTGGGCGCCGCGCTCGCGCAGCAGGCTGATGTTGGCCTGGGTGGCCGGGTGCAGCCACATGCGGTGGTTCATGGCCGGACACACCGTGAGCGGCGCGGTAGTGGCCAGGCACAGCGTGGTGACCAGGTCATCCGCATGGCCGTTGGCCAAGCGGGCCAGCAGGTCGGCGGTGGCCGGGGCGACCACGATGCGGTCGGCCCAGCGCGCCAGCTCGATATGGCCCATGGCCTGTTCGGCCGCGCTGTCCCACAGGGTGGTGCGGGTAGGCTGCCCGGACAGGGCCTGGAAGCTCAGCGGGGTAACGAACTGCTGGGCCCCGGCGGTCATGGCGACCTGCACCTGGGCCCCGGCGTCGCGCAGCCGGCGCACCAGTTCCAGCGACTTGTAGGCCGCGATGCCGCCACCCACGCACAACAACAGCTTCTGGCCTGCCAGCGGGCGCGCCTGCGCCGGGGAAGCCTGGGGGGAGTCAGCCACCTGCGGAATTCCTGTCGATCTGAGGCGATTAGCTTACCCGATGGGGTGTGCGGGGCTGATGCCCCAGGGGCATAAGGAGTGGGTTTTTGGTCATGAAGGCTTGGCGGGTGCTTCTCGCGGGGCGGCCTGCCCTTGCGGTATGCGAACATCCTGCCCTGACGACCTACCGGCGGACGGGGAATTACTCCGGCAGGTCAGCTCTGAAGCGTGACAAGGGAAAATCACGATGCCTGTTGAAGAAATTGCAGGAAGCCTGCTCGGCGGCATTGGCAGGTTCATTGCCTGGATGTTCGTTGACCTGCTGTTCCATACCATCATATTGGGTACCGGCCATTTGGTCCTGAGTGTGCTGGCGCCGAAGAAGGAGCCTTCGGAGAATGCCTGTGCTGCCGCCGGTCTGATCACCTGGGCCCTGGTTGCGCTGACCGTGTTCGGAATCTATCGCGCCACACTGGCATAGCCGTCCAGGCAAGTTGACAACTTGTCCAGTGCATCGCGCGTTGCGGTTGTTAGCATTGAATGCAGTAGATCAAGGATCGTGAACTGCCTGTGGCCACCTCGTCTTCCCCTGTTGTTTTGGACACCCCTCTCACCTGCGAGGACGCGTTCGCAGAGATCGAACGACGCGTTCGCGCCGGCGTGCATCCCGACCGCATCCGGTTGGGCCACAACGAGCGCGCCCTGTACTGGGTGTGCAACAACAGCTTGCTTCACCATGACGGTCCGGACGAGTCCACGATTGTCGGGCGCATCCAGGCGCACCTGGCGCTGATCTCCCTGCTGCTGGTCAAGGGTGCGGATCCCAACAAGGCAGCCGGACGTGGCGCCACACCCCTCTCGACCACCTGCCGGGACTTCATCTTCAGCCCGGCCGCGTGGGCGGTGGAGAAACTGCGGCTGCTCCTCGCCGCCGGCGCGAACCCCCGCCTGACCAGGGATTCGCCGATCTGCACCGTGCTTGGCCTGCGCGACATGCGTGGCGAAGTGTGGAACCCGGCATTTGATGCGGATGCGGATCCGGCGGAGATGGGCTACATCTTCGAGGCCATCGACGCGCTGCTGCAGGCCGGCGCCAGCATTGAAGCCATGGACCACCGGCAGATGTACACACCGCTGTTGATTGGCGCGTACCTTGGCAGTGTGCCGCTGCTGCGGTTCCTCGCAGAGCGCGGTGCCAACGTACACGTGGTCAATCCCGCCGGTTCCAACGCGCTGATGTATGCGTCGGGCGATGTGGACGGACTGAAAGCCAGCCGCGGTGGCATCTCCACCACATGGCAGCGGATGGGCGACCCGGTGGCCGTTGCCCGGCTGTTGATCGACTGGGGCCTGGATCCCGCCGCTGCCAACGAGCGCGGCCGCACGCCACTTACGCTGGCGTTGAACGCGGGCAATGTTGACGTGGCGGCGGTGGTGGCGGAAGCCCTTGCAGCACACCGCAAACTTCTGAAAGCGGATGTGCGCCGGTTCAAAGGTACGAAGTGGGAGGCGCAGGTGGCAGCACTGGCCACCAGCGGCCGCACGAGCAAGCCGCCCAGGACGCAGACGAAGCCCGTGGGTGCAGCGCAGGCCGCTTCATGGGACCGCGCGCGCCAGGAGATGAACCACCCTGATGCATGGCAACGCCCTGCGTGGTTCTGCGCATACAACAAAGCATTGTTCGACCATCTGGCCAGCGGCAGCCACCCGGCCATTCCGGTAAACCTGCTGTACGCCGATTACGCCGACGCGCTACGCACGCTGCACCTGTCGAAGACCAAGGACTGGATCAGCCGCAGCGGGGTGGTGACGGTGAAGCCGGATATCGTGACCTGGGACAGCCTGCGTATCAGCTACGCGCAGCTTGATGGAGATGACCTGGTCTGCCGAGAGGAGATCGTCATGCCGCTGTCGCCGGAGCAGCAGCCTGGCATCGAGTCCGTAGCGGACGCGGTGGGGGGCATGACTTCCCGCTATTTCAAGTTGCCCGCCTGAACCTTCCAGCGGGCTGGAAGCATGGATCGAAGCCGGCGGCCTGCTTGAACTGCGAGGCCACTGCGAGCCTATTGTCGCTGCTTACTCACGCAACTACGCCAGTTCCGACATCGGGTGTATTCGGTCGATAGATACTTCCAAAACTGAGACGAGCTATTCAACTTCAGCCGTTTTCCGGCCATAGACTTCGCATCCTCAAGGCTCAACGCAGAATCGACACCGGGGGCAGAGGCGACGCGGTTGACCGACAGGCAATCATGTACTGCGTGGCAATCATCGCCCTCGCGTCGCTCGGCCTCAGCTACATGCTGTTCACTCGCATTTCAAAGATGTCCTGAATCGTTCGGAGCACGTCCCATGACTGAAATCCTCGTTGCCTCAACCGTAGTGATTGCCCTTGTAGCCCTTGGGTTCGGAGCGTGGAGTCTGGTTCAGACGCACAAAGAGGTGCAGCGGCAAAAGGAGCGCGATCATCCTGAGTGATCTGCAATAGCGCTGTTGCAATCATTACCACCTTGCTGACCTCCCATACCTGCGGGGCCGAACCATGCGAGGGCGAATCGCTTCCAGTAACCCATCAGAACTCCGCTGAAGGCAGCTGTTGCAAAGCAATTTATAGCAGTTGTCCTTTCCCACCAGGTCACGCGGTAGTTTCCTATGCCCTCCGCTTGCCTGAACGCCGACACTGGCCGAATGGCAATCAAACATTGGCCCGAGCACGATCGTCCGCGGGAGAAGCTGCTCAAGCTGGGCGCCGAAGCCCTCTCCGACTCTGAACTGCTGGCCCTGTTCATCGGCAGCGGCTGCAATGGGCTGGATGCGGTGCAGAGTGCCCGTCGCCTGCTCGAAAACCATGGACCACTCCGCAAGCTCATGGACATGGATGCCAGCAGGCTGAGGAAGCTGCCTGCTCTCGGCCCCGCGCGCGCCTGCAAGCTGGTCGCCGCCTTGGAGTTGGCCAGCCGCCATCTGCTGGCCGATCTGGAGCGCGGCGACAGCATCTGCGATCCCGGCTCGGCCGGGCGCTACTTCAAGATGCGATTGCGCGCACGGCCGCAGGAGGTTTTCGCCGCTCTGTTCATGGACACCCGCAACCGGACCCTGGCGTATGAGGAACTTTTCACCGGCACCATCGATGCCGCGGCCGTCTACCCGAGGGAGGTGGTCCGGCGGGCACTGCTGCACAACGCGGCGGCGGTCATCGTCAGCCACAACCACCCATCCGGACGGCCCGAACCCTCCCGGGCCGACCGTGAAATCACCGACCAGCTCCAGCAGGCCCTTGAACTGGTGGGCGTCCGGCTGGTCGACCATATAGTCGTGGGCGACGGCCCGCCGGTCTCCATGGCCGAGCGCGGCTGGCTCCGGCGCGGCCCATTTCCCCCCAGCTGAACGGCCCGGTCAGCCGGATTGCCCGCCTCCCAACGGCTCCGGCCCCATCCGGAGACCCGCCGCCAGCCCCCGCTGTGCCCCGGTTCAATGGATCGGGGCAGCTTCTGGGCTAAAATTGCCGATTCCGCCGCTCCAGTCTTCAAAGCAGGCCTTGTGAAAAATCTCCTCCGCGCCCTGATCAACCAGGGCATCGAAGCGCTGCGTGCCAATGGCACGCTGCCGGCCGACACCCTGACTCCGGAATTCGTGGTGGAACGCCCGAAGACCCGTGAACACGGTGATTTCGCCACCAATGCCGCCATGCTGCTGGCCAAGCCGGCGCGCAGCAACCCGCGCGCCCTGGCCCAGGCCCTGCTGGACGCCCTGCCCAAGAGCGACGACGTGCTGCGCGTTGAGATCGCCGGCCCGGGCTTCATCAATTTCCACCTCGCCCCCAGCGCCTACCAGCGCGAAGCGGCCAGCGTGCTCAAGGAAGGGGCCGATTACGGCCACAACCTGAGCGGCAACGGCCGCACCGTGGGCGTGGAATACGTGTCGGCCAACCCGACCGGCCCGCTGCACGTGGGCCATGGCCGCGCCGCGGCGATCGGCGACAGCCTGGCCCGCCTGCTGGAAGTGAACGGCTGGAACGCCAAGCGCGAGTTCTACTACAACGACGCCGGCGTGCAGATCGAGAACCTGGCCCTGTCCACCCAGGCCCGCGCCAAGGGCATCAAGCCCGACGACGCCGGCTGGCCGGAAGGCGGCTACCGCGGCGATTACATCGAAGACGTGGCCAAGGCCTACCTGGCCGGCGCCACCGTTGAGCTGGAAGGCCATGCGGTGGTGGGCGAGCGCGACCCGGACAACCTGGACGCGATCCGCCGCTTCGCGGTGGCCTACCTGCGCAACGAGCAGAACCAGGACCTGGCCGCGTTCGGGGTGGATTTCGACATCTATTTCCTGGAAAGCTCGCTGTACAAGGACGGCAAGGTCGAAGAGACCGTGGCCCAGCTCAACGCGGCCGGCCATACCTATGAGGAAGGCGGCGCGCTGTGGCTGCGCTCGACCGACTTCGGTGACGACAAGGACCGCGTGATGCGCAAGTCCGACGGCACCTACACCTACTTCCTGCCGGACGTGGCCTACCACCTGTCCAAGTGGCAGCGCGGCTATGAGCGGGCCATCACCGAGCTGGGCGCGGACCACCACGGTTCGCTGGCGCGCGTGCGCGCCGGCCTGCAGGCGCTGGACGTGGGTATTCCCAAGGGCTGGCCGGAGTATGTGCTGCACCAGATGGTGACGGTGATGCGCGGCGGCGAGGAAGTGAAGCTGTCCAAGCGGGCCGGCAGCTACCTGACCCTGCGCGACCTGATCGAGGAAGCCGGCCGTGATGCCACGCGCTGGTTCCTGATCGCGCGCAAGCCCGATTCGCAGCTGACTTTCGATATCGACCTGGCCCGCCAGCAGAGCAATGACAATCCGGTCTTCTACGTGCAGTATGCGCACGCCCGCGTGTGCAGCCTGCTGCGCCAGGCACAGGAGAAGGGGCTGTCGTACACCCCGGCCGAGGGCCTGACCGGGCTGGCGTCGCTGAGCGACGAACCTTCGCTGTGGCTGATGGTGGAAATGTCGCGCTTCCCGGAAGTGGTGGAAGCGGCCGGCGTTGCGCTGGAACCGCACCTGGTGGCGCAGTACCTGCGTGAATTGGCGCACGCCTTCCACACGTGGTATCACGGCACGCAGGTACTGGTCGCTGACGATGCCGAACGCAATGCCAAGCTGACGCTGGCCTGCGCGGCACGCCAGGTGCTGGCCAATGGTCTGAACATCCTGGGCGTTTCCGCCCCGGAAAAAATGTAAGTAGTGGAGAGGCAGTAAATGGCAGCACGACGTGGCAAGACCCAGGCCCGACGCAACACCAGCCAAGGCACGCCCGGATGGGTGTGGCTGGTGGCCGGCGTGGCGATTGCCGCCGTGGTGTTCCTGGCGGCACCGAACCTGTTCAAGAACGATGGCGACGGCTTCCTGCGGGTAGGCCCGCAGCCGGACCCGAACGCGCAGCCGGCCCCGGTCAGCGACGCCGACACCGACGTGGGCGCTGAACTGCCCAAGCCGGGTGCGGCCAAACCTGCCGAACCGGCCAAGCCGGCCGCCACGCAGTACGACTTCTACACCCTGCTGCCCGGCAAGGAAGTGGAAATGTCCGATGCGGAGCTGGCGGCCAGCGCGCGCGCCGAGGAACAGCGCCGGGCCAAGGCCGAGGCGCAGCGCGCGCAGGCCGCGCTGGAAGGT
>NZ_CAUQPH010000132.1:0-9664 GCF_963519925.1 uncultured Stenotrophomonas sp.
CAACCACGCCGCCGGCGGCCAGGCCCTGCACGAACAGGCGCCGCGATGGCACGGGCGGATCGCCCGCGCCGGGGGGAGAGGGGTGTGACATTGCAACTCCGAATCGAATCCGAGGGCACGCGCAGGTGCCGGCAGGACGCGCGTGCGGCAGCACGGCGTCGCGTCGAGCGGGCGTTCGTGGCGAGCGCCGGCCCGGTCAGCTCCGGTCAGGCGATGGGAGGGCGGGTGATGCGGTCCAGCGGCAGGCTGCGCAGGACGGCCTGGGTGGCCGGCAGTGGCGCCGGCGACAGCGGCGGCGGTGTGGGGATCCAGGCGATCTGGGCGGTCAGGCCCGGCTGCTGGGCGCAGTTGCGCAGGCAGTCCTTGATCCTGCAGTGCTCGCTGTCGTCGGGTGCCTGGGCAGGCGGCGGCGTGTCAGCCCGCTCGCCGAGCAGGGCGGCGTGTCCTTCGCCATGGCAGGGCGGTGCCGGGGCGTCCTCGGTCGGGGCGGCCGGCATCGCCATGGCGAGCACCATCGGACCGGCCATGGCCGCGTTCAGCCCGTTGAGCAACAGGCTGAGCATCAACACCACGCGCAGGAGCAGGCCACCGGCAGACATGGGCGCCACCTTAGCGCCAAAGCGCGGCAGGCGCACCCCTCGCTGAACAGCGGGTTCAACTCTGGACGTGGGTCCGCTCGAGCGCATGCGGCTCAGCCTTCCTCGCGAACGATCTCGACCAGGCGCTCGCCGTAACGGGTCAGCTTGGTGCCGCCGATGCCGCCAACCCGGCCCAGCGCGTCGATGCTGGTGGGGCGCTGCTCGGCGATGTTGCGCAGGGTGCTGTCGTGGAAGATCACGAAGGCCGGCACGTTCTGCTCGCGCGCCAGCTCGGCGCGCAGCCCGCGCAGCGCGTTGAACAGGGCGAGGTCCTGCGGCAGCACCGACAGGCCGGTGCGCTGCCCGCTGCGGTCGCGTTCGCGGGTCTTGGCGCTTTCGCGGCGCATCATCACCTTGCGCTGGCCCTTGAGCACCTGCCGGCTGCCGTCGGTGAGGCGCAGGCCGCCGTAGGCGTCGCTGTCCACTTCCAGCAGGCCGGCCGCGACCAGCTGGCGGAACACGCTGCGCCAGGTGCGGGCATCCAGATCTTTGCCGATCCCATAGGTGCTCAGTTCGGTGTGGCCGAACTGGCGGATCTTGTCGTTTTCGCCGCCACGCAGGATGTCGATCAGGTGGCCCACGCCGAAGCGCTGGCCGCTGCGGTACACGCAGCTCAACGCCTTCTGCGCGGCCACGCTGGCATCCCAGGCATCCGGCGGCTGCAGGCAGTTGTCGCAGTTGCCGCAGGGCTGCGGATAGGTTTCGCCGAACCCGGCCAGCAGCACCTGGCGCCGGCACTGCATGGATTCGCAGTAGCCCAGCAGATGGTCCAGCTTGGAGCGCTCCAGCGCCTTGCGTTCCTCGCCGGCCTCGGACTGCTCGATCATCTGCTTGAGCAGCACCACATCGCCCAGGCCGTAGCACAGCCAGGCCTCGGCCGGCTCGCCGTCGCGGCCGGCACGCCCGGTTTCCTGGTAATAGCCTTCCATCGACTTGGGCAGGTCGGTGTGCGCCACGAAGCGTACGTCGGGCTTGTCGATGCCCATGCCGAAGGCGATGGTGGCGCACATCACGATGCCGTCCTCGCGCAGGAAGCGGCGCTGGTTGGACGCGCGCACCTCGGCCGGCAGGCCGGCGTGGTAGGGCAGGGCGTTCATGCCCTCTCTGCACAGGAATTCGGCGGTTTCCTCGACCTTGCGCCGCGACATGCAGTAGACGATGCCCGCCTCGTCGCGGTGCCCGCGCAGGAAATCCAGCAACTGGCGCTTGGCGTTGTCCTTCTGGACCACGGTGTAGCGGATGTTGGGGCGGTCGAAGGAGCTGACGAAGTGCTGGGCGTTGGTCAGGTCCAGGCGCTCGGCGATCTCGCGCTGGGTGGGCGGGTCGGCGGTGGCGGTCAGCGCGATGCGCGGCACGTCCGGCCAGCGCTCGTGCAGCACGGTGAGCTGGCGGTACTCGGGCCGGAAGTCGTGGCCCCACTGCGAGACGCAATGGGCTTCGTCGATGGCGAACAGGGCGATCCGGCTGCGTGCCAGCAGCGACAGGAAGCGCCCGGTCAGCAGCCGCTCGGGCGCGACGTACAGCAGTTCCAGTTCGCCGGCGAGCAGCTCGCGCTCCACCCGGGCGGCGGTTTCGCCGTCGAGGGTCGAATTCAGGAATTCGGCGCGCACGCCGAGCTGGCGCAGCGCTTCCACCTGATCCTGCATCAGCGCGATCAGCGGCGAAATGACGATGCCGGTGCCTTCGCGCAGCAGGGAGGGCACCTGGTAGCACAGCGACTTGCCGCCGCCGGTGGGCATCAGGACAAGCGCGTCGTTACCGGCCGCGACATGCTCGACGATCGCCTGCTGCGGACCGCGGAAATCGTCGTAGCCAAAAATGCGGTGCAGCAGTTCGTGCGCGGGGCGGGAAGACATCGCCGTAGTTTACCGGTTCCGGGGGGCGTTCCCCGTCCGGAATTCCCCCGATGGAGCATCGGGGGAACGGGCCCGGGCGTTACTGGAGGAGCGAGCGGAGCATCCAGGCGTACTTCTCGTGGGTCTGCAGGCGCTGGGTCATCAGGTCCTCGGTGGGGGCGTCGTCGGCGTCGTCGGCCACGTCCAGCACCTTGCGGGCGGTGCGGCAGACCGCTTCGTTGGCGACCACCAACTGGCGTACCATTTCACGCCAGTCCGCGCTGTCGGTCAGGCCCGGTTCCTCGGCGATCGAGGTCAGGGCGGCGAACTCGCGGTAGGAGCCCGGGGCATTGAAGCCCAGTGCGCGGATGCGTTCTGCAACCTCGTCCAGGGCTGCCCACTGCTCGGTGTACTGGGTTTCGAACATCAGGTGCAGCGAGTTGAACATCGAGCCGGTGACGTTCCAATGGAAATTGTGGGTCTTCAGGTACAGCGTGAACGCGTCAGCCTGGTAGGCCGCCAGTCCATCGGCAATCTTCTTGCGATCGCCCACCTTGATCCCGATATCGATGTTGGGGGCCGCCGGTGCCGCCGGTGCCGCCGGGATGCCGGCCGCCAGCTTCTGCCGGGTGGCCTTCGGTTTTGCGGGTGATTTGGTCTTCGCCATGGGGGAGTTCCTCTTCGTGGAGTGGATGGCCTTCACAATAGATCAGACTAACCTTCAGTTGTACTCATACGTACCAAACGATTCGATTGATGACCGCTATCAAACAACCTGCCGCTTCGTCCCTGTCTTCGCAGCAGGCCGCCATCGATGGGGCCATGAGCCGGGACCGCGGGCGTCTGCTCGGGCTGTTGTCGCGCTGCCGGGCCAAACCGGCCGACGCGGGCGTCGCCGCCGCCTTCGAGCAGGCGCTGCAGGCATCGGTGCAGCGGCGCCAGGCGCGGGCACGCAACCTGCCGTCGGTCACTCTGGACGACAGCCTGCCGATTGCGCGTGAAGCCGAGCGCATCACCGCGCTGATCCGCGACCACCAGGTGGTGGTGATTGCCGGCGAAACCGGGTCGGGCAAGACCACGCAGCTGCCCAAGCTGTGCCTGGCCGCCGGGCGCGGCGTGGCCGGCATGGTCGGCTGCACCCAGCCGCGACGGATTGCCGCACGCGCGGTGGCCACCCGCGTCGCGCAGGAACTGCATTCGGAGCTGGGCACCACGGTGGGCTACCAGGTGCGCTTCACCGACCGCGTCGGCGATGACACCCGGATCAAGTTCATGACCGACGGCATCCTGCTGGCCGAGATCAGCAGCGACCGATGGCTGTCGCAGTACGACACGATCATCGTCGACGAGGCGCATGAGCGCAGCCTCAACATCGATTTCCTGCTCGGCTACCTCAAGCAGCTGCTGCGCAGGCGCCCGGACCTGAAGCTGATCGTCACCTCGGCGACCATCGACACCTCGCGCTTCGCCCAGCACTTCGACGATGCGCCGGTGATCAGCGTGGAAGGCCGCACCTTCCCGGTGGAAGTGCGCTACCGGCCGCTGGAAGGCGAGGGGGGCGGCGACGCGGACGGTGGCCGCGATGGTGAGCGCACGGTCAACGACGCGGTGGTGGCGGCGGTGGATGAGATCACCCGCGCCGACCCGCGCGGCGACATCCTGTTGTTCTTCCCCGGCGAGCGCGAGATCCGCGATGCGCACCAGGCGCTGGAACGGCGCAAGTACCGCGAAACCGACGTGCTGCCGCTGTACGCGCGGCTGTCGGTGAAGGACCAGGACATGGTGTTCAGTCCCGGCAGCAGGCGGCGCATTGTGCTGGCCACCAACGTGGCCGAAACCTCGCTCACGGTGCCGCGCATCCGCTACGTGATCGACCCCGGCCTGGCCCGGGTCAAGCGCTACAGTCCGCGCCAGAAGCTGGACCGCCTGCATATCGAGGCGATTTCGCAGGCCAGCGCCAACCAGCGCAAGGGTCGCTGCGGCCGCGTCTCGGAAGGCATCTGCTACCGCCTGTACTCGGAAGCGGACTTCCAGTCGCGCGCCGAGTTCACCGACCCGGAAATCCGCCGCTCCAGCCTGTCCGGCGTGATCCTGCGCATGCTCCAGCTCGGATTGGGCCGGATCGAGGATTTTCCGTTCCTGGAGGCGCCCGACGAGCGCGCCATCGCCGATGGCTGGCAGCAGCTGGGCGAACTGGGCGCGGTGGACGACGAGCGTCGGCTGACCGCGATCGGGCGGCAGATGGCGCGCCTGCCGGTGGACGTCAAGCTGGCGCGCATGCTGGTCGCCGCCCAGGCACAGGGCTGCCTGCGGCCGATGCTGGCGATCGCCTCGTTCCTGGGAATCCAGGACCCGCGCGAGCGGCCACCCGAGGCGCGCGCGGCGGCCGACAACGCGCACGCGCTGTTCGCCGATGGCCGCTCGGAGTTCGTGGGCGTGCTGCGCCTGTGGGACGGCTACCGCCAGGCCCACGAAGACCTGACCCAGTCCAAGCTGCGCGGCTGGTGCGAACGCCATTTCCTCGGTTTCCTGCGCATGCGCGAGTGGCGCGAGCTGCACCGCCAGCTGCGCGTGCTGTGCGAGGAGCTGGGCTGGAACGAGGAGCCCATGGACAGCGCGATGGCACCGCTGCTGGCGGGCTCGTCGGCGCCTGCACCGGTACGCGATGACGCCGCCAAGGCCAAGGTCACCCGTGGCCAGCAACACCGCGCCGCGCGTCTGGCCCGGGAGGGCAAGGTCGAAGCGTCTGCTGCGGCCGCGCCGACGGCAGCGCCTGCACCCGCTGCCCCTGCCGCCGACGCGCGTGCCGGTTTCAGCGACCGCGTCCGCGCCCATGCCTACCAGACCCTGCACCGCGCGCTGATCGCCGGCCTGCCTACCCAGATCGGACACCGCAGCGACAAGGGCGATTTCCTCGCTCCGCGCCAGCGCCGCTTCCTGCCGTTCCCCGGTTCGGTGATGGCCAAGCGCCCGCCGCCGTGGCTGCTCGCCGCCACCCTGCTCGATACGCAGAAGGTGTGGGGCCTGACCAATGCGGCAATCGAGCCCGATTGGGTGATCGCCGAACTGCCGCACCTGCTGCTGCGCAAGCACTTCGATCCGCACTGGTCGCGCGCGCAGGGCCAGGTGCTGGCCTCCGAGCAGATCAGCCTGTTCGGGCTGGTGCTGGCGCCGAAGAAGCCGGTGCACTACGGGCGTATCGCGCCGGGCGAGGCGCACGACATCTTCGTGCGCCAGGCGCTGGTGAGCGGTGAGATCAACACCCGCGCCAGCGTCATCGCCGACAACCTGAAAGTCCTGGAGCAGGCCCGCGAAGAGGAAGCCAAGCTGCGCCGCGCCGGCATCGTCGCCGACGAGGACTGGCAGGCGCGCTGGTACCTGGACCGCATTCCGGCGGAGATCCATTCGTCCGCAGGCCTGGACAGCTGGTGGAAAGGCCTGGCGCCGGAAAAACGCCGCGCGGTGGCCTGGTCGCTGGCCGACCTGCTGCCCGGCGAAGGCAGCGACGCCGAACGGTATCCCATGTACCTGCCGCTGGGCGATGCGCGGCTGGCGCTGCATTACCGCTTCGAGCCCGGCAGCGAGGACGACGGGGTGAGCCTGGATGTGCCGCTGCACCTGCTCAATGCATTGGACCCGGCGCGGTTGTCGTGGCTGGCCCCCGGCTTCGTCGCCGACAAGGCCTCGGCGCTGATCCGCAGCCTGCCCAAGGCCATGCGCCGCAACTACGTGCCGGCGCCGGACTTCGGGCGCGCCTTTGCCGAAGCCTTCCCGGCCCCCAGCGCCGACGACCTGCGCGGCGAACTGGCGCGTTTCCTGTCCAAGGCCACCGGTGCACAGGTCAGCGCGCTGGATTTCGACGAAACCGCGCTGGATGCGCACCTGCGCATGAACCTGCGCCTGCATGATGCACAGGGCAAGCTGCTGGCCGCCTCGCGCGACCTGGACGCGCTGCGTGCCCGTTTCGGCGAACAGGCTGGCGATGCCTTCGCCGAACGTGCCGGCCGCGCGCTCGCCGCCGAAGGCCTGCGCGAGTTCCCCTCCAGCGCCATTCCGCTGCAGGTTCCCGGCGAAGCCGGTGTGCCGGCGTATCCGGCGCTGGTGGATGCGGGTGAAACGGCGTCGCTGCGGATTTTCGCCGACCGCAACGAAGCGCTGGAGCAGCACCCGCGCGGCGTGCGCCGCCTGCTGGAGATCGCGCTGGCCGACAAAGCCAAGCAGGCGCGCAAACAGCTGCCGGTGCCGCCCAAGACCGGGCTGCTGTACGCGGCGATCGAATCGCAGGAGCGCCTGCGTGGCGACCTGGTCGATGCGGCGATGAATGCCGTACTGGCCGACGGCCTGGGCGAGATCCGCGACCCTGCCGCGTTCGCCAGACGGCGCGATGCGGCCGGGCGCGACCTGTTCGGGGAAGCGATGGCGCGGCTGAAGCTGGCCGAGAACATCCTGGCCCACGTGGCCGAGCTGAAACCGGCGCTGGAGGCGCCGCTGATGGGCTGGGCACGCGGCAACCTGGATGATCTGGAGCAGCAGCTCGCGGCCCTGGTCCACCCCGGTTTCCTGCGCGAAACGCCCGCCGATGCGCTGGCGCAGTACCCGCGCTACCTGCGCGCGATGATCCTGCGCAGCGAGCGCGCCAAGCGCGATCCACCGCGCGACCAGGCACGCATGCTGGAGCTGAGTCCGTTCCTGGAGGCGTTGGACGACGCGCAGGCGCGGGGCCTGCGCGGACGCCCGCAGTGGCAGGCGCTGCGCTGGGACCTGGAAGAGCTGCGGGTGTCGCTGTTCGCGCAGGAACTGGGCGCTAAGACCGGCATTTCGGCCAAGAAGCTGGCCCAGCGCGTGGCGGCACTGCGCCAGGCTTGAAACGGACGCGCCCCTGCCGGGTCGGCACGGGGCGCACCGGGTTACTTGACGCGGCGGACCTTGGTGTGGGTATTGATACCCTTGACCTGCAGGTACCACGAGCCCATCAGCCCGGGCGTGATCGTCACCTCCGGATCGGTGCGGCGCCCCGCCGACAGCGTGGCATCGTCGGTCTGTTCCCACTCCTGCTGGTTGGCCAGGACGTAGCGGCGCCCCTTGCCGAAGCCGCGGAATTCGCCCTGCAGCGTGCTGACGATCGGTTCCTTGCTGCCGAAGTCGAAGAACCCGCGGTTCTTCTTGATCACTTCCTGGCGGCCTTCTTCGCGCGCCTCCTCGCGTGCCTGTTCACGCACGTCGGCGGTGACCGCCGCAACCTTGCCCTGCAGCCAGCCGTTGAGCGCGGCCAGTTCGGCCGGGCTGAGCTTGTCCAGGCCGGCAGCCTTGAATTCGGCGGGGGACATCTGCTGCTGCAGGTCGCCTCCGACAACGCGCTGGGCCAGGGCCGGCCCGGCAAGACCCAACAGCACGGCCGCGCAGGCCAACAACCTCAGACGGGAAAAACGCATGGCAGCTCTCCAGGAATGCAATTGACGGGTACGGACGACGGTTGTGATTGTCGGGCAACGATAGCAGCGCTAGTGTAGGGCTCTCTGTCTTGTCTGCATGATGCTGTGAACCGCGCTTCCGTCCCCGGCCTGGATGGCCTGTTGAACCGCCCCTCGGCCGCCGCCCTGCCGCCCGCGTTGCGCGAGGCGCTGCTGCAGCGCTGGCAGGACGCGCCGGGCGCGCACGCCCCGACCGCCGCGTGGCCGGTGCTGGCCGACACCCTCGATGCACTGGCCCTGCTGTCGGCCGACGACAGCGCCCTGCTGGCCGCGTTGCTGTTCGACCTGCCCGGGCTGCGCAGCGACCTGGACGCGCTGCCGCTGGGCAGCCACAAGGCCGCGGTGGTCGGCCTGCTGGACGGGCTGGACGCAGCCGACCAGGTCTGGGCGCTGCATGCCGGCCGCGATGCCGGGCGCAACAGCGAAGGCCTGCGCCGGCTGCTGCTGTCGATCATCCACGACCTGCGCGTGGTGCCGATCCTGCTGGCGCGGCAGCTGGCGCGCATGCGCGCGGCCGACCGCCTGCCCGAGGAGGAACGTCGGGCACTGGCCCAGCTGACCCGCGACATCCACGCGCCGCTGGCCAACCGGTTGGGCATCTGGCAGCTGAAGTGGGAACTGGAAGACCTGGCCTTCCGCCACCTGGAGCCGGACACCTATCGCCGCATCGCCCGCGAAGTCGATGAAACCCGGCTGGCGCGCGAGCGCTATGTCGAGCAGGTCAAGAAGGCGCTGTCGCGCGAACTGCTGGCCCAGGGCATCGAGGCCGAGGTCAGTGGGCGGCCCAAGCACATCTACAGCATCTGGCGGAAGATGCAGAAGAAGCGGCTGGCCTACGAGCAGCTGTACGACATCCGCGCGGTGCGGGTGATGGTCAAGGACGTGGCCGCCTGCTATGCCGCGCTGGGCGTGGTGCATTCGCTGTGGGCACCGGTACCCAGCGAGTTCGACGATTACATCGCCCGCCCCAAGGCCAATGACTACCGCTCGCTGCACACCGCCGTGGTCGGTCCGGAAGGGCGCACCATCGAAGTGCAGATCCGCACCCATGACATGCATGCGCAGGCCGAACTCGGCGTGGCCGCGCACTGGCGCTACAAGGAAGGCAGCAAGGGCGCGGAAAAGGCCTTCGACCGCAAGATCACCTGGATGCGGCAGCTGCTCGAGCAGTCGCAGGACGGAACGGCGGGCGAACTGGCCGGCGCGCTGGATGCGGAGCTGACCGAAGACCGGGTCTATGCGCTCAGTCCGAAGGACGAGGTGATGGACCTGCCGCAGGGCGCCACCCCGCTGGACTTCGCCTACCACGTGCACACCATGGTCGGGCACCGCTGCCGGGGCGCCAAGGTCAACGGCCGCATCGTGCCGTTGACCTACCGCCTGCGCAGCGGCGACCGCGTGGAGATCCTCACCGGCAAGGAGGCCGACCCGCGCCGCGACTGGCTGCTGGCCTCCAGTGGTTACCTGGCCAGCAACCGGTCGCGCGAAAAGGTGCGGGGCTGGTTCCACAAGCTGGACCGCGCGCGCAACGTGCAGGCCGGCCGCGACCTGCTCGATCGGGAACTGAAGCGCCTGGGCCTGCAGCAGGCCGACCTGGCCGCGGCCGCGCGCAGGTTCCACGCCGACAGCGTCGACGATCTGTACATCCAGGTCGCGCTGGGCGACACCGGGCCGCACCAGGTCAGCCGCGCGTTGCTGGAGGCCGAGCGCGCCGCCAGCC
>NZ_CAUQPH010000133.1:0-9652 GCF_963519925.1 uncultured Stenotrophomonas sp.
GCGCCAGGATGCAGCGCGACCGCCGCCGCCACAGGCGCGGGTGGTGGCCAGCCGCAACACTCCCGACCAGGTGGCCAAGGCTCAGACGCAGCCACTGCCGGACACCCCGCAGCCGGATGCCGCCCCGACCGCGCGCGAGCAGCGCGACGCGGAGATGGCGCGACTGGCCGCCGAAGTTCACCTGCGGTCGGCGCAGTACGCCAAGCGCCCGAACCGCAAGTTCGTCTCGGCCAGCACGCGCGAGTACGCCTACGCCAACTACCTGCGCGCCTGGGTGGACCGGGCCGAACGGGTCGGCAACCTGAATTACCCGGATGAGGCGCGCCAGCGTCGGCTCGGCGGCCAGGTGGTGATCACCGTGGGCGTGCGCCGCGACGGCAGCGTGGAAAGCAGCCGCATCCTGCGCAGCAGCGGTACCCCGCTGCTGGACGAAACCGCGCTGCGGGTGGTCCGGCTGGCGCAGCCGTTCCCGCCGTTGCCGAAGACCGATGACGGTGTGGACATCCTGCAGGTGACCCGGACCTGGGTGTTTTCGCCGGGCGGGGAACTGCGCGACGACCGGTGACCAGTTACCCCTGTCTAGCCGCCCGCGCGGCCTGCTGTTCGACCAGGGTCAAGGCCACGTTGTTGCGCAGGTAGGCCGGTTCGACCAGCTCCGGGGCCAGCGCTTCGCCGCGTTCGAACATCGGCACTGCCAGGGTCAACAGATCCGATGCGCGCGGCAGGGCCTGCGCATCGACACCGTCCAGCTGATCGGCCAACCGGGTCGCCAGCACGCCTTCGGCCGCGCCGAACCCGGTGCCCACCCCGAACCAGCGGCTGCCGTCAGGCAACGTCACCGCTTCCGGCGCGCACACCTGTTCCTCGCCCTGCAGCTGCCACTGCCCGCCCACGCGCACCTGCCGGGCCACGTAGACCTCACCCATGCGCGCATCGATGCTGGCCAGCACGTGGGTGGCATCGGTCGGCGCGCGCAGCGCCAGCACCTGCAGGGTGGATACCGGAATCAAGGGACGGTCCAACGCCAGCGCGATGCCCTGGGCGATGGCGATCGCCAGCCGTACGCCGGTGAACGCGCCCGGTCCGCGCCCGAGCGCGATCGCATCCAGCTGCGAGCGCGCCAGCCCGGCCTCGGCGAGCAGCGCCTCCGCCCACGGCAGGCTCAGTTCGGCGTGCCGGCGCGGCGCGATCTCGAAGCGCTCATGCACCTGCCCGTCCACGTACAGGGCAACGGAACAGGCTTCGGTGGCGGTTTCAAAGGCGAGCAGTTTCATGGAGGTCAGAACAGGGAAGTGGGAAAGACATCGTCGTGCGGCGCCGCAGCGACCACCGGGGCCTCCGGGACGTCGGCCGTGTCGATGCCCCATTGTGGCGCAAAGAAGCCGCGCACATCGTCCAGCGAGCGGGTACGCCGGAACGGCGGCAGCGAATCCAGGAAGGTACGGCCGTAGCCCCGGCTCACCAGCCGCGGATCGCACAGCACCAGCACGCCGCGATCGGTCTCGCTGCGGATCAGCCGGCCCACGCCCTGCTTGAGCGCGATCACCGCCTGCGGCAGCTGCTCGTCGCGGAACGGATTGCCGCCGTCGCGGCGTATCGCATCCAGCCGCGCTTCGAACACCGGATCGTCGGGCGCGGCGAACGGCAGCTTGTCGATCACCACCACGCTCAGTGCATCGCCAACCACGTCCACGCCTTCGCGGAAGCTGGCAGAACCCAGCAGCACGCCATTGCCCGAGTCACGGAAACGCTGCAGCAGCGTTGCGCGCGGCGCCTCCCCCTGCACGAACAGCGGCCACGGCGCATCGCGCAGCGCCTCTGCGGCCTCGCGCAGCGCGCGGTGCGAGGCGAACAGCAGGAACGCGCGGCCGCCGGACGCTTCCAGCACCGGTGTCAGCGCGCCGATCAGTGCCGTCCCGAAACCCCGCGCGGCCGGATCCGGCAGGCCGGCAGGCAGGTAGCACAGCGCCTGTCGGCTCCAGTCGAACGGACTGGGCTGCAGCAGGGTGATCGGATCGTCCAGCCCCAGCCGCTGGGCGATATGCGCGAACTGCCCGTCCACCGTCAGCGTGGCCGAGGTGAACACCCAGGCCGCCATCGAACGCTCGCGGTGCTCACGCAGCGGCCCGGACACGTCCATCGGCGTGCGCTGGCAGCGGAAGCCGCGCGGGGTCAGCTCGTACCACAGCACCTCTGCTGCTGCGGGCGCCTGTTCGGGGTCGGCGTCGAAGTCCAGCAGCGGGGCATCGTCGCCGAGCCAGCGCGCGAGCCGCGACACCGCCTCCAGCGCCCGCGCATGGCATGCATCCAGCCCCGGCGATGTCGTGCGCACGCCGTCCAGCACGTCGCGCAATCCGGTCAGCGCACTCATCGCCGCATCGAAGCCGTCGCGTACCTGCGGTACGGCCAGCGCGCGCCACTGGGTGCCGCGCGCCGGCAGCCCGTCCATCGCCGTGCGCAGTTCGCGCAGGGTCTGTTCGAGCGCGCCGGCGTGCGCCTGCAGCGCGGCCTGGGCACCGGCCACGCTGCGGCTTTCGGCAAGGCAGTCGCGGGCCAGTTCCTGCCACGGGCGCATGCCGAATCCTTCGCCGAAGAACGCGGCGGCCAGCTCCGGCAACTGGTGCGCTTCGTCGATGACGAACGCCTGCGCACCCGGCAGGATCTCGCCGAATCCCTCCTGCTTGAGCGCCAGGTCGGCCAGCAGCAGGTGGTGGTTGACCACCACCACGTCGGCCGCCTGCGCCCGCTGCCGGGCCTGGACCACGAAGCAGTCGTGCCAGAACGGGCACTCGGTGCCCAGGCAGTTGTCGACCGTGGAAGTCACCATCGGGTACAGCGGCGAATCGTCGGGCAGTGCTTCCAGTTCGGCCATGTCGCCGTACCGGGTGCGCCCCGACCACGCCAGGATGCGCTGGAACAGCGCTACGTCCTGCGGCGAGGTGAACCGCGGCTCGCCACGCGCCTGCTGCAGGCGGTAGCGGCACAGGTAATTGGAGCGGCCCTTGAGCAGCGCGCTGCTGTGCCCGGTCCCGAGTGCCGCGCGCACCCGCGGCAGGTCGCGGTGGTACAGCTGGTCCTGCAGCGCGCGGGTGCCCGTGGAAATGATCGTCTTCAGCCCGGACAGCAGCGCGGGCACCAGGTAGGCGAAGGTCTTGCCGGTGCCGGTGCCAGCCTCGGCCAGCAGCACCTCGCGCTGGTCGAAGGCCTCGGCGATCGCGGTGGTCAGGCGCAGCTGCGCCGGTCGCGCGACGAACGCATCGAGTTGGCTGGCGAGCGTTCCACCCTCGCTGAGGGCTTCGCTGCTGGCATGGGCAAGGCGGGACATGGCGTAATGATACCCGCCCGTCGAGCGGGGCTCTGCCCCGCCGCGGTACCGTCAGTACCGCTTGATGCCCGGCACGGTGCAGCCTTCCAGCTGCGCATGCGCGGACACCGCGTTTTCGTTCTCGCCGCGCGCCAGGCGCGCCTGTTCGATGGTGGCCCAATGGCGGCGGCACAGCGGACCGGTCTTCGAACCCAGCTCCACCGACTTGCGCGCCAGCGTTTCGGCTGCAGCCCAGTCGCCCTGCAGCAGGGCGATTTCCGCGCGATCCTGCAGGATCGAGGGGTCGCCTTCGGAAATCTGCAGCGCCTGGTCCAGCGCCTCCGCGGCGCCCGCCAGGTCATTGGCCTGGCGCTTGGCCCGGGCCGCCACGCGCAGGTCTTCGACGGCGGCATCGCGCAGCGGCTGCACGTCCAGCTCCTTGTCGTCCTTGCCGGCGCTGGCGTCCACGGCGGCCATGCGCTGGGCCGGCGTGGTGGTATCCACCGGCGGCTTCACCGGCGGCGGCGTCGACATGCAGGCGGACAACGCGATGCCGAGCGCGAGCACGGAAGCAGTACGGAGAGCGGTGCGGGACGTGGTCATGGAGGCCTGCCTTGGGTTGCGGGTCATCGAGCGGGGGGCGTTGCCGCAGGTGCGGCCTGGGCCGGTTCGGCCGGCGCGTCGGGCTTCCTGTCCAGCCCGAACCAGCTGCGCCAGCCACCGCCTTCGCTGCCCTCGACGCCCTCGCCTTCCGGCAATGCGGTCGGGGCCACGCAGGCGGAATAGGCCGGCGCGTAGCCAACCACGAACGGGAACCGGCGCGCGCCCGGGCAGGCGTCGTCGGTGGCGGCACTGCCACCGGCTTCCACCGGCTGCCAGTCCAGGCCCTTGTTGCTGACCTTCAACGGCGCGCTCGGCAGGCGACTGAAGATGCCCGACCAGACCCGCATCGCGCCGGTGGCGCCGAACAGTCCGGTCTGCGCGTTCTGGTCGTTGCCCATCCACACCACGGCCAGGTGGTCGCCGGTGTAGCCGGCATACCAGCTGTCGCGACCGTCATTGGAGGTACCGGTCTTGCCGGCCGCCTGCAGGCGCGCCAGGCCGTCGGCGTTGAGCCGCTGCGCGGTGCCGCTGGAGACCACCTGCTGCAGCGCGATGCTGATCAGGTTGGCGGCGATCGAGTCGCCTTCCTGCGCCGGCGCCGGGGTCTTGTCGTAGCGCTTCAGCAGCTTGCCCTGCGGGTCGAGCACGCCACGCACCGCATGCAGCGGCTGGATTTCGCCGCCAGAGGCCAGGAACTGGTACAGCTGGGCCATCGCATACGGGCTCTGGTCGGTCGCGCCCAGGATCACCGACGGATTGCTTTCCGCCTTTAGGCCGGCCAGCACGTTGATCAGCTGGGTGACCCGCTCCGGGCCTACCTGCATGCCCACCCGGACCGTGGCCTGGTTGTAGGAGTTGGCCAGCGCATCGATCAGGCGCACGGTACCGTGGCTGCGGTTGTCCGCGTTGCCCGGGGTCCAGCGCTTGCCGCGGCTGAGCTGCACCGTCACCGGCGAATCATCGACGAAGCTGGCCAGCGAGTACTTGTCCGGCTGCGCCAGCGCGAGCAGGTAGACGAACGGCTTGAGCAGCGAACCAACCTGGCGCTGCGCTTCGATGGCGCGGTTGAAGCCCGGTTCGGACACGTCGCGGCTGCCGACCACGGCCAGCACGTCGCCGTTGTGCACGTCGGTCAGCACCAGGCCGGCCTGCAGCTCGGGGCGACGCTTGTTCTCCAGCGACTTCAGGGTCTTGGTCACCGCACCTTCGGCGTAGGCCTGCGCAGACGGGGCCATGCCGGTCATCACGCTCAGGCCGGCGCCCTGCAGCACCGCTTCCGGGTAGTCGTGGCCGAGCTGGCGACGCACCAGGTCGACGTACGCGGGGAACCGGTTTGCGGCGATCAGGCCGGGGGTCTTGGGCACGCCCAGCGGGGCCTTCAGCGCCCGCTGCAGCTCGGCGTCATCGATCAGGCCGTTCTCATGCAGCTTGCCGAGCACGAAGTTGCGGCGGTCCAGCGCGCGCTCGGGATTGCGCCGCGGATCGTAGTACGACGGGCCCTTGACCAGCCCGATCAGCAATGCGATGTGTTCGGTGTTGAGCGAGGACAGGTCGCGGCCAAACCAGAATTCGGCGCCGGAGGACATGCCGTGGATCGCCTGGCTGCCGCGCTGGCCCAGGTAGACCTGGTTGAGGTAGGCCTCGAGGATGGTGCGCTTGTCGTACCGCGCTTCCATGATCAGTGCGTACAGCACTTCATTGAACTTGCGGGTGACGGTCTGTTCCTTGCCGATCCCGAGCAGGCCGCTGCGGGCCAGCTGCTGGGTCAGCGTCGACGCGCCCTGCCGGCTCTGGCCACCGGAACGCACGGTCACCCACACCGCGCGCGCGATGCCGCTGAGGTCGATGCCGTGGTGGCGGTTGAAGTCCTTGTCCTCGACCGCCTGCAGGCCGGTGACCAGCAGTTCCGGGGTGTCCTCCAGCCGCACCAGCCGGCGTTCTTCCTGCTTCTGTCCGTACAGGGTGGCGATGCGCGCCGGATCCAGCCGCGCGGCCTTGAGCGCCTTGCGGCTGTCGGCATCGCGCAGCGAGGCGACCTGCCCACCGGACAGGCTCAGCTCGATGCGGCGGGGCGCCACCTTGCCATCGACATCGTTGTAGCCGCGGCTGGAGACGATGAAGCGACCGCCCTCCTGGCTGAACGTGGCCGGCGACTTGCCGGTTCCGTCATCGCGGTACGCCGAGGCGGCCAGCTCGGTCTTCAGGGTCTGCGCATCCATCGCCACGCCCGGCGCCAGCGCCAGCGGCCGCGCATAGACGCGGGTGGGAATCTGCCAGCGCAGTTCGCCAAAGCGTTGGGTGACCTGGGTGTTCAGGTACACGGTGTACGGAATCAGGAAGCCCAGCGCGAGCGCCACCGCCGCCATCGCTGCGGTGACCAGGCGGCGGCGCCACAGCGGCGACCGGCTTTCGGTGTCGTCTTCGAACTCGTCGATGTCGTCGGAATCGTAGCGTCGGGGCACGGGCATGCAAGAATGTAAAAGTCCGGCGAGTCTATCGCAGCCATGGTGGCGCGCGTGTCCCCCGGTTTTCCCCGCTTAGCTGGAGTTGTAACGGGATGTCGACATCCTTGGCCGGTCTACGCTACTTACTGAACCGCATGATCGGCCTGTTCCGGCGCAGCGTGGCCAGCCTGCGGACCCGGGGCTGGCAGGCCACCTGGCAGCGCATACGGGTCCACACCCGGTCGCTGCCGCCGCCCCAGCGGGCACCGTTGTACCTGCCGCCGGCCGAGGCCTTCGCGCCGTTCGAAGTGCCTTCCAGCGTTGAACCGCGGGTCAGCATTGTGATCCCGGTGTACAACCACGCCGCGCACACCCTGGCCTGCCTGCGGGCGCTGGCCGCCCACCCGCCGCAGGTTGCCTGCGAGATCCTGGTGGTGGACGACGGCAGCAGCGATGAGACCGTGCAGTGGATGCCGCAGGTCCAGGGCCTGCGCTACGAAGTGCGCGCCGCCAATGGCGGTTTCATCGAGGCCTGCAACGACGGCGTGGCACGCTCGCGCGGCGACTACGTGGTCCTGCTCAACAACGATACGGTGCCGCAACCGGGCTGGCTGGACGCCCTGCTGGAGACCTTCGGGACCACCCCGGCGGCGGGCCTGGTCGGCTCGCAGCTGCTGTATCCGGATGGCCGCCTGCAGGAATCGGGCGGCGTGGTGTTCAGCGATGGCAGTGCGTGGAGCTACGGTCGCTTCGAGTCGCCCGACGACCCGCGCTACAGTGCGCTGCGCGATGCCGACTACTGCTCGGGCGCGGCGTTGATGCTGCCCCGTGCGCTGTGGGACCAGCTGGGCGGCCTGGACACCCGTTACCGCCCCGCCTATTACGAAGACACCGACCTGGCGTTCGCGGTGCGCGCCGCCGGCCACCGCGTGCTGGTGCAGCCGGCCAGCCGGGTCGTGCACGACGAAGGCACCAGCAACGGCACCGATACCGGCAGCGGCATCAAGGCCTACCAGGTGCGCAATCGCGGCGTGTTCGCCGCAAAGTGGGCGCCGGTGCTGGCCGACCACCCGGCGCCCGGCAGCGTGCCCACGCCTGCGCTGTTGCACCGCCGGCAGCGCCAGGTCCTGATCCTTGACGAACTGGTCCCGCAGCCTGACCGCGATTCGGGTTCGCTGCGCCAGTACAACCTGATCCGCATGCTGCTGGCCGAAGGCGCGCACGTGGTGTTCGTGCCGACCCGGCGCGAACATGGCGGTGCCGCCACCGAGGCCCTGCAGAAGCTGGGGGTGGAAGTCTGGTACGCGCCGTACCTGGAAGGCGTCGGCACCTGGCTGCGCGAACACGGTCCGCGCTTCGCCGTGGCGATGATGGTGCGCCACCACGTGGCCAGCGAGTGCCTGCCCCTGCTGCGCCGCTACGCCCCGCAGGCGCGCCGCGTGTTCGACACCGTCGACCTGCACTACCTGCGCGAACGCCGCGGCGCCGAACTGGCCGGCGATGCCGGGCTGCTGCGCAATGCCGAACGCACGCGCGCGCGGGAGCTGGCCGTGATGGCCGGCAGCGACGTCACCGTGCTGGTCAGCGACGCCGAGCGCGCGCAGCTGCAGGTGGACGCGCCAGCGGTGCGGGTGGAACTGATCTCCAACCTGCACGAGGTTGCCGGTGCGGGCGCGCCCTGGAGCGCGCGCCGTGACCTGGTATTCGTGGGCGGTTTCCGCCATCCGCCGAACGTGGACGCGATGCAGTGGTTCATCGGCGATGTCTTCGCGCGCATCCGCGCGCAGCTGCCGGAGGTGCGCTTCCACTGCATCGGCGCGGACGTACCGCCGGTCGTGCAGGCGCTGGCGGCACGCCAGCCCGGCGTGGAGATCCACGGATTCGTGCCGGTGGTGACCCCGTACATGGACGAGGTCCGCATTGCCGTGGCGCCGCTGCGGTTCGGCGCGGGCGTGAAGGGCAAGGTCAACCTGAGCATGGCGCATGGGCAGCCGGTGGTGGCGACCACGTGCGCGGTCGAAGGCATGCACCTGCGCAATGGCGACGATGTGCTCATCGCCGATGACGCCGACGCCTTCGCCGCGGCAGTGGTGCGGCTGTATCGCGACGAGGCGCTGTGGCAGCGCCTGTCGGTGGCCGGGCTGCGCAACGTGCAGCAGCATTTTTCGCTGGACGCCGCGCAGGCCACGGTACGCCGGGTGTTCCTGGAGTGACGGGAGCCGGCCGGATGGAACCCCGCCGCTAGCGGGGTCGCCAGGTATCCGGGGTCGGGGTGAAAGGCCGCGGGTGCACGCCCAGCGTGGCAGCCAGTGCGGTGTTATCGGCCACCAGGTCCTGTTCCAGGCGCGACACCGGCCCGCGCGCGCGCGGCGCGGCCGCGGCCAGCAGGCGCAGTGCGACGCCCGGTACATACAGCGGCAGCGTGGTCGTGCCGATGCTGGCATGCACGCGCTGGAACATCTGCTGGTAGTCCAGCCGCTCGCCACCGCCGATCTGCAGCGTCTGCCCGGCCGCGGCATCGCCCTGCAGCGCGGCCATCACCGCCAGCGCGATGTCGTCGGCGTGCACCGGCTGGCGCAGGCCATGCGCCATCGGGATCGGGAACACGCGGGTGCGGCGCGCGCGCGCCACGATCGGGGTGAGGCTGCGATCAAGCCCCGCGCCATACACCAGGGTCGGCCGCAGCACGGTCCACTGCATTCCCAGGCGTTCGGCCTGCTCGGCCAGGTTGCGCTCTCCCCGTTGCAGCAGGGCCACCAGCGCCTGTTCGTCTGGCTGCGCCGATCCCTGCTTGGTGAGCACGCTCATCGAGCTGGTGACGATGATCCTGCGCGCCGGCGCAACCTGCTGGCGCGCCAGCCAGTCGCCCCACGCATCCAGCGGCGCGAAGCTGACGATCGCCTGCAGCGCCTGCGCGGGCACCGGCAACGCGCGCATGTCCGCCGCCTGCCATTCGACCCCGGGCTGCGCCGGTTGCGGATGCCGGCTCAGCGCACGCACCGGTACGCCGGCGTCGACCAGCCGTGGCAGCAGGAATCGACCGATCTGGCTGGTGGCGCCGGAAACGAGGACCGTCATGGCACCTCCTCAAGGAAACAAGCGCGCACTATAACGGACCCACCCGGCGTGCCGCGCCGCACCGCTCAGCGCAGCGCGTCGACATCGCGCAGGCGCTGCTGCAGGGCCAGGTAGTCGGCCGACGTGTCAGGCACGCCCCAGCGCGCCGCCTGCCGCAGCGCTTCCTGCGCGAACTGCACGTCGCCGCGGCCGAGGCGTTCGCTGCCGATGGCCAGCCAGCGCT
>NZ_CAUQPH010000134.1:0-9643 GCF_963519925.1 uncultured Stenotrophomonas sp.
TTTTGTATTCGTGACTGGGTGGGCTCGGTTTTTTTTATAAGCGAGCTGTGCCTGCCGCTGCTGTGGCCGGCGCGGGGGCGGCCACAGCCGGGGGAGGTCGAGCTGCTGGTGATGGACGTGGGGCAGGGCCTGGCTGTCTGGGTCCGCACCCACCGGCACCGCCTGCTGTACGACGCCGGACCCGCCGCCGAGGTCGGATTCGACGCGGGCGAGCGCATCGTGGTTCCCACCCTGCATGCCTTGGGCGAAACCGGGCTGGACCGCGTCCTGCTCAGCCATGGCGACCGCGACCACGCCGGCGGCATGCCGGCGGTCCGCCGCGCCTTTGCCACGCCGCCCCTGATGGCGCCCGACGGGGCGGTCCGGGAAGACGCGACTGCGTGCCACGAGGGCATGGCCTGGCACTGGGATGGCGTGGGTTTCACGGTCCTGCACCCGCCCCGGGGCATGGCCTACGCGGGCAACGCCAGCAGCTGCGTGCTGCGCATCCAGACCACGCACGGCGCGCTGCTGTTGACCGGCGACATCGGCCACGCCGAGGAGTCGCGCCTTCTGGCCAGCGTTCCGGGCGCACTGCGCGCCGAGATGACGCTGGTGGCGCACCACGGCAGCGCGGGGTCGTCCAGTGCGCCTTGGGTGGAGGCGGTGTCGCCGCGGCTGGCGATCGTCTCCTCCGGGCACGGCAACCGCTTCGGCCACCCGCGTGCCGAGGTGGTGCAGCGCTGGCAGGGCGCCCGGGCCGAAGTGCTGGACACCGCCGACAGCGGAGCGCTGCGGATCTGGCTGGGCCGCGACGGATTGCAGGTGCGCGAACAGCGTCTTTTCGAACGCCGTTGGTGGGATGCCGCGGAGCGGGCGCGGTCGGCTGCTATCCTATCGGCGGTCATACAGGCGGCCGATGGGCCGGAGGGTTGAAACGTGTGGGAACTGGTCAAGGCCGGTGGCTGGCCGATGCTGCCGCTGCTGCTGTTGGGCGTACTGGCTTTGGCAATCGTCCTGGAGCGTTTCTGGACCTTGCGGCGCAATGAGGTCCTGCCCCCCGGGCTGGGCCAGGAGGTCCGCAACTGGGCCGCGCGCGGCAAGCTCGATCCCACCCACATCCAGTCGCTGCGGGCCAACTCGCCGCTGGGTGCGCTGCTGGCGGTGGCGCTGGAAGCGCGCAACCGGCCGCGCGACCAGATCCGCGAACGGATCGAAGATGCCGGACGGCACCTGGTGCACCGCATGGAGCGCTACCTGAACGCGCTGGGCACGATCGCCTCGGCCGGTCCTCTGCTGGGCCTGCTCGGCACCGTGGTCGGCATGATCCAGATGTTCATGGGCATCCTCGACCACGGCGTGGGCGACGTGAACCAGCTCGCCGGCGGTATCGGCAAGGCACTGGTGTGCACCGCCACCGGCATGATCGTGGCCATTCCCGCGCTGATGTTCCATCGCTACTTCAAGGGCCGCATCGGCGGCTACGTGATCGAGATGGAGATGGAGGCCTCGGCCCTGCTCGATGCGCTGGACGGCCGCCCCGGCGTCATGAACGCCCCGCCGCGTGCCGGTACCGCGCCGGTCGCCGCTTCGCCTGCCACGGCCAAGGGCTGACGGATGCGCATCCGCAACGACCGGGTCCAGGACGAGGTGCATATCGACCTGGTGCCCCTGATCGACGTCATCCTGGTGCTGATCATCTTCTTCGTGGTCACCACCACCTTCGACGCGCGTTCGACGCTGCAGCTGCAGCTGCCGACCGCCAGCCAGCAGGACACCACCGAGCCGCCGCGCTCGCTGAGCGTGCTGGTGAATGCCGAGGGGCGCTACTTCATCAACGACCAGGAAGTGCTGCGCACCGACGTGGAGTCGGTCAAGCAGACCATCGCCGCGGTCGCCGGCAGCGACCGCGAGCAGACCGTGCTGCTGCGCGCTGACGCCCGCACCCCGTACCAGGCCGTGGTCACCGCCCAGGACGCCCTGGGCCAGCTCGGCTTCCGCCGCATCGCCATCGCTACCGCGCCGGAGGTGCGTCCATGAGTAAACAACACGCGCCGGTCTGGCCGATCTACAAACGCCTGCTTGGCTACACCCGTGCCTACTGGGTGTTCATGGTCGCCGCGGTCATCGCGATGGTGGTAGAAGCGCTGGCCGGCTACCACTTCACCAAGCTGATGGAGCCGCTGGTCAACCGCGGCTTCGTCAATCCCGAGCCGCGCATGGCGGTGATCCTGCCGCTGACCATCCTCGGGCTGTTCATGATGCGCAGCCTGGCTACCCTGGTCAGCGACTACGCCCTGGCGCGCACCGGCCGCAGCGTGGTGCGCGACCTGCGCGAGCAGGTGCTGTCCAAGTACCTGCACCTGCCGTCGTCGCATTTCGACAGCGAAGCCACGCCGGTGATGGTCAGCCGCCTGAACTACGACACCGAGCAGGTCACCCAGGCCAGCGCCGACGCGCTCAAGACCCTGGTGGCCGATACCCTGACCATCATCGCCATGCTGGTGGTGATGCTGCAGATGAGCGTCAAGGTCACCGTGGCGATGCTGGTGGTGGTGCCGCTCATCGGCGTGATCGTCTCGTTCGTGGGCAAGCGCTACCGGCGCATCAGCCGCGGCATCCAGGACGGCATGGGCAGCATGGCGCAGACCGCAGAACAGTCGCTGGCCGCGCAGCAGGAAGTGAAGGTGCATGGCACCCAGGCGCACGAAATCGAACGCTATTCGCGCCTGGCCAACCGCATGCTCGGCCTCAACATGAAGGTCGAAACCACGCGTGCGCTGGCCTCGAGCACGGTGCAGTTCCTGGCCGCGCTGGCGCTGGCGGTGATCGTGTGGGTGTCCACCCGCGAAGCGCTGGCCGGGCGCCTGAACGCCGGCCAGTTCATGGGCCTGATGACCTCGATGATGGCCATCATTCCTTCGCTGCGGCGGTTGACCAGCGTGCAGACCTCGATTTCGCGCGGCGTGGCGGCGGCCGAGCGCCTGTTCGGCATCCTCGACCTGCCGGTCGAGCGCGACCAGGGCAGCACCCGCGCCCAGCGCGTGCGGGGCGAACTGTCGTTCGAGCACGTGATGCTGCGTTACCGCGAAGACACCGGGATCGCGCTGGATGACATCACGTTCGAAGCCAGGCCCGGCACCGTCACCGCCATCGTCGGCCGCTCCGGCAGCGGCAAGACCAGCCTGATCCGCCTGGTGCCGCGTTTCTACGAACCTAGCGGCGGTTGCATCCGGCTCGATGGCGTGCCGCTGGACGAGTACCCGCTGGCCGACCTGCGCCGCCAGGTGGCGATGGTGGGACAGAAGGTGATGCTCTTCGACGATACCGTGGCGGCCAACATCGCCTACGGCATGGACGCCAGCGAAGAAGAGATCCGCAAGGCGGCCGAAGCGGCCAATGCCTGGGAGTTCATCGAGCGCATGCCACAGCAGCTGCAGACCCCGGTTGGCGAAAACGGTGCGCTGCTGTCCGGCGGCCAGCGCCAGCGCCTGGCGATCGCCCGCGCGATCCTGCGTGACGCGCCGGTGCTGATCCTGGATGAAGCCACCGCCGCGCTGGACAACGAATCCGAGCGACTGGTGCAGGACGCACTGCAGCGCCTGATGCCCGAGCGCACCACGCTGGTCATCGCGCACCGCCTGTCCACCATCGAACATGCCGACCAGGTGCTGGTGATGGACCATGGCCGCATCGTCGAGCGCGGTACCCACGACGAACTGCTCGCGCTGGGCGGCCTGTACGAGCACCTGCACAAGATGCAGTTCCGCGAAAGGCAGCCCTGATGGCGTCCAACGGGTCCCAGACGCCGTCGTACTGGTATGACGGCAGCGCGGTGCCGTTCGCCGCGCGCCTGCTCGCGCCGGTGTACGGCGCGGTGGTGGCGCTGCGCCGTGCGCTGTACCGGCGTGGCTGGTTCAAGCGCCATGCCCTGCCGGTGCCGGTGATCGTGGTCGGCAACGTGACCGCCGGCGGCACCGGCAAGACCCCGCTGACCATCGCGCTGGTGGACCAGCTGCGCGCGGCCGGCTGGAAGCCCGGCGTGGCCAGCCGCGGCTACGGTCGCCAGGAGGCCAAGCTGGCGCGCTGGGTGGACGCGGACACCGACACCGCGCTGGGCGGCGACGAACCGGTCCTGATCGCCTGGAAGACCGGCGTGCCGGTCCGGGTCGACGCCGACCGCGTTGCCGCCGGCAAGGCGCTGATCGAGGCCGGCTGCGACATCATCGTCTGCGATGATGGCCTGCAGCACTATCGGCTGTCGCGGGACATCGAGATCGAAGTAGTCGACGCGCAGCGTCGCTATGGCAATGGGCGGCTGATCCCGGCCGGCCCCCTGCGCGAGCCGGCCAGCCGCGCGCGCGACTGCGATTTCCGCGTGGTGAACCTGGGCCAGGCCAGTGCCGATCCGGCCGCGATGGCCACCTGCGGTTTCGGCGAATGGTCGATGCAGCTGCACATCGACCGCGCGCAACCGCTCAGCGGTGGCCGCGCCCGCGCGCTGTCGCATTTCCGTGGCCAGCGCGTACACGCGGTGGCCGGTATCGCCCACCCGCAGCGCTTCTTCGACATGCTGCGCGCGCAGGGCATCGGCGTGGTCCCGCACGCCTTTGCCGACCACCACGCCTACCAGGCGGCGGACCTGCGTTTCGGAAGCGAGCTGCCGGTGCTGATGACCGAAAAGGACGCGGTGAAGTGCAAGGCGTTCGCCAATGAATGGCATTTCGCCGTGCCGCTGTCGGCCGACCTGCCGGCCGCCTTCTGGGTGGCCCTGCTCGACCGCGTCGATAAACTCGGCAAGCGCTGAGCGCGCGCTCCCATCCCGCGTTGTCCCGAGAGGTTTCCCGCATGAGCCAGCCCGTTGATTTCGTCGTCGCCATTCCGGCGCGCTACGCCGCCTCGCGCCTGCCCGGCAAGCCCCTGCGCCTGCTGGGAGGCACCCCGCTGGTGCTGCACGTGGCCGAACGCGCCCTGGAGGCCGGCGCGCGCGAGGTCTGGGTCGCCACCGACGACACCCGCATCGCAGACGCGCTGCAGGAGCTGCCCACGGTGCGGGTGGCGATGACCGCCGCCAGCCACGCCTCGGGAACCGACCGCCTGGCCGAGTGCGCATGCCAGGCCGGCTGGTCAGACGACACCCTCGTGGTGAACCTGCAGGGCGACGAACCGTTCGCGCCGGCCGACGGCATCCGCGCCGTGGCCGAGGCGCTGGTCTACAGCGGTGCAGACATGGCCACCCTGGCCACCCCGGTCGAAGACGCCGAAACCCTGTTCGACCCCAACGTGGTCAAGGTGGTGCGCCAGCAGAACCTGGACGCGCTGTACTTCAGCCGCGCGCCTATTCCCTGGCACCGCGACGCGTTCGCGCAGAGCCGTGAGCACCTGTCGGGTCCGCATTGGCTGCGCCACATCGGCATCTATGCCTATCGTGCCGGGTTTCTGCAGGCCTTCGCCGCGCTGCCGCCCGGCCGCCTGGAGCAGCTGGAATCGCTGGAACAGCTGCGGGTGCTCGAGGCCGGGCACCGGCTCAGCGTGGCGCTGTCGCCGGCCGCCTTCCCGCCGGGGATCGACACCCCGGCCGACCTTGAGCGGGCCGAGGCCTGGCTGGCCCGCCGTCATATTGACGGTGGCGCGACGGTCGCGTGACGCCGAGTCCGGCATAATCACGGCATGAACGTACAGCTCGTCCAGGACCTTCCCGAATTCGCCACGTGGCTCAATGCTGCGCCGACCACGCTGACCGAGCTGCGCGGCCGCCCCGTGGCGCTGGCCTTCGTCAATGCCGCCTCGGTCTGGTGCGCGCAGCGGCTGGCCGAGCTGGGCCAATGGCAGTCGCGCAATCCGGGCAGGCTGCAGCCGCTGATCCTGCAGGTGCCGCGCTTCGATTTCGAACGCGAACCGGCGCAGGCGTTGAAGCTCCTGCGCCGCCAGGGACTGGCCGCGCCCGCGCTGCTCGACGCGGACTGGGATGGCTGGCGCCGTTTCAACATCACCGCATGGCCGACCCTGGTACTGCTGGATGCGCAGGGCAGGGAAGTCGACCGGCTGGTGGGATTCGCCGACGACCTGGACCGTGCCCTCAACAGCCTGTGCCAGGGGGTGACCGGGCCGCGCGACGGCGATGCGCCGCAACCGCGTGAGCTGGATCCGGAACCGCGCCTGCCGTTGTTGTTCCCGTCCGCGCTGGCGGTGAGCACAGAGCGGCTGTATATCGCCGACAGTGGCCACCACCGCATCCTCGAATGCAGCCACGCCGGCCGCGTGCTGCGCCAGTTCGGGCTGGGCACCGCCGACATGATGGACGGCGGCCCCGCCGAGGCGGCGTTCAACCGCCCGCAGGGCCTGGCGCTGGAACGCGAGTGGCTGTACGTGGCCGACACCGGCAACCACGCGCTGCGCCGCATCCACCTGTTGACCGGCCAGGTCGACACCCTGTGCGGCAATGGCCGCCCCGGCGATCCGCGCGAGGGCGCGATCTCCGATCCGCGGCAGGCGCCGTTGAACCACCCGCAGGGCATCGCCGTAGCCGACAACCAGGTGCACATCGCGATGGCCGGCGACAACCGCGTCTGGAGCTACCACCTTGGCCAGCGCACGCTGTCGTGGCGGGCCGGGTCCGGGGCGATGGACGAGCGCGACGGCAGCGGGCACCTGGCCGCCTTCGCGCAGCCGGCGGCGCTGGCCGCCGTGCAGCAGGTGCTGTACGTCTGCGATGCGCTCGGTTCGTCGATCCGCTCGATGCAGCTGCGCGGCGACCTGGTCCAGACGCTGGTCGGGCAGGGGCCGTGGACGTTCGGCGAGCAGGACGGCCCACGCACCACCGCGCGGCTGCAATACCCGCAGGCCATCGCGATGAGCCCGGACGCACCGGTGCTGTGGATCGCCGACGCCGGCAACGGACGCCTGCGGACCCTGCGCCTGGGCGGCGGCGAGCTGGGTACGGTGGAACTGCCCCGGCGACTGCACGGCCCGTCCGGGCTGGCGCTCGGCGCGGGCGCGGTGTGGATCGCCGAAACCGATGCGCACGCCGTGCTGCGGTTCGACCCGGTGAGCGGCGTACTGAGCGACGTGCCGATCAGCGAATGACCCTGTCCACCGCACCGGCCTTCGACGGAAAGGCATTCGCGGCCCACCTGAGCACCGCGCCCGGCGTGTACCGCATGTACGCGGCCGACGACAGCCTGCTGTACGTCGGCAAGGCGCGCGCCCTGCGCAACCGGGTGGGCAGCTATTTCAACGGCGCGCCAAAGAACGCGCGGATCATGTCCATGCTGTCGCAGGTCGCGCGCATGGACGTCACCGTCACCCGCTCCGAAGCCGAAGCGCTGCTGCTGGAAAACCAGCTGATCAAATCGCTGTCGCCGCGCTACAACGTCTCGCTGCGCGACGACAAGACCTATCCGCAGGTATTGCTGACCCGCGAGGAATGGCCGCGCATCGCCCTGCACCGCGGCCCGCGCGCGGTGCCCGGGCGTTATTTCGGGCCGTACCCGGGAGTGACCGCGGTACGTGAAACGCTCAACCTGATGCACAAGCTGTTCAAGCTGCGCAGCTGCGAGGACAGCGTGTTCCGCAACCGATCGCGGCCCTGCCTGCAGTACCAGATCGGGCGCTGCAGCGCGCCGTGCGTGGCGCTGGTGGAAGCCGACGATTACGCCGAATCGGTGCGCCGCGCCGCGATGTTCCTGGAGGGAAAGAGCGACCAGCTGGCGCGCGAACTCGGCACGCAGATGCAGGCGGCCAGCGAAGCGCTTGAATTCGAACAGGCCGCGCGCCTGCGCGACCTGGTCACCGCCCTGCGCAGCATGCAGACCCGACAGTACGTCGACGGCCGCGCCGCCGACCTGGACGTGCTGGCCTGCGCCACCCGGGGCGCCAGTGCGTGCGTGATGCTGCTGTCGTTCCGTGACGGCCGCAACATGGGCACGCGCCCGTTCTATCCGCGCACCAATGGCGAGGAAAGCGCCGAGGAAGTGCTGGGCGCCTTCGTCTCCCAGTACTACGTCGAACATGCCCCGCCGCGCGAGATCCTGCTCGACCGCGAGATCCCGGATGCCAGTTTGATCGAATCGGCGCTGAGCGCCTCGGCCGAGTACAAGGTGCAGCTGAAGTGGAACGTGCGCGGCGAGCGCGCCGGCTACGTCGAACTGGCCAGCCGCAATGCGCAGATCACCCTGGTCAGCGAGCTCACCAGCCGCAGCGCGCAGCACGCACGCAGCGAAGACCTGCGGCAGATGCTGGGGCTGGCCGAACAGGTCAAACGGGTGGAATGTTTCGACATCAGCCACACCATGGGCGAAGCCACGGTGGCCTCCTGCGTGGTGTTCGACGCCAGCGGCCCGGTGCGCAGCCAGTACCGACGCTACAACATCAGCGGCATCGAACCGGGCGATGACTACGCCGCCATGCGCCAGGCGATCGATCGCCGTTTCCGGCGCGCGGTGGAGGAAGAGGGCGTGCTGCCGGACCTGCTGCTGATCGACGGCGGCGCCGGCCAGCTGGCCCAGGCCCAGGCAGCGCTGGCCGACCTTGGCGTGGAAGGGGTGATGCTGGTGGGCGTGGCCAAGGGCGTGGAACGCCGCGCCGGCCATGAGGCGCTGGTGTTGCCCGACGGCCGCGAGCTGCGTCCGGGCGCGGCGTCGCCGGCGCTGCAGTTCATCCAGCAGGTCCGCGACGAAGCGCACCGGTTCGCCATCACCGGCCATCGCGGGCGCCGCCAGAAGGCGCGCATGACCAGCAAGCTCGAAGACATTCCCGGCATCGGGCCGCGCCGCCGCGCCAGCCTGCTCAAGCATTTCGGCGGCCTGGTCGGACTGAAAGCGGCCGGCGAGGCGGAAATCGCCAAGGTCGAAGGCATCAATGACGCCCTTGCCGCACGCATCTACGCTAACCTTCATGGACTGCCCACGCCCCCTGCGGCCGGCGAGTAGAGAGACGCAATGAAGTTGACCCTCCCCACCTGGCTGACGCTGCTGCGGATCGTGATGATCCCGGTGCTGGTGCTGGTGTTCTATCTCCCCTACACCTGGACGAACTTCGCGTCCGCGGCGATTTTCGGCCTGGCTGCGCTGACCGACTGGCTGGATGGCTGGATCGCGCGCCGCTATGACCTGGCCTCGGCGTTCGGCGCGTTTCTTGATCCGGTGGCCGACAAGCTGATGGTGGCGGTGGCACTGTTCCTGATCGTGCAGGGCCACCCGACCCCGTGGATGGCGTTCTGGGCGGCGGTGATCGTCGGTCGTGAAATCGCGGTGTCGGCGCTGCGCGAATGGATGGCCGAGATCGGCCAGCGCGCGAAGGTGCGGGTAGCGCTGATCGGCAAGATCAAGACCACCGCGCAGATGGTCGCGCTGCTGTGCCTGCTGTATTCGGTGGCGCCGAACACGCCGGTGTCCGATATCTGGATGGGCGAACCGGTGTTCCACATCGGTGACTGGACCCTGGCGATCGCCGCGGTACTGACCCTGTTTTCGGGCCTGCAATACCTGCACGCGGCATGGCCGAGCCTGCGTGAGGACGAGCGTGCCGCGCGTGAAACCGCGCGCGCGAAAAAGAAGGGCTGAGGGCTGTTGACAGCACCGCGTTTGGCTGTAGAATTTCGCCTCCCAAGCGGGAATAGCTCAGTTGGTAGAGCGCAACCTTGCCAAGGTTGAGGTCGCGAGTT
>NZ_CAUQPH010000135.1:0-9602 GCF_963519925.1 uncultured Stenotrophomonas sp.
GGCCAGCACCGCCTGCGCCCGCGCCGCGCGCACCAGCGCGATGCTGCCGCGTGGGCCGGCGCCCAGCGCGATGCCGGGGAAATGACGGGTGGCGGCCACGATGCGCACCGCGTAATCCACCACTTCAGGGTCCACCGTGATCGCGGCGGTCGCCTGCTGCAGCGCGATCACCTCGGCGGCGTTCAGCACGCGCGGCACCTGCGACAGATCGAAGTCGGACGCACTGCGGCCGGTGGTGATCGCATCCACCATGCGCTTCTCGTCTTCCAGCGCCGGGTAGTCGATGATCACCTTGAGCAGGAAGCGGTCCAGCTGTGCTTCGGGCAGCGGGTAGGTACCTTCCTGTTCCACCGGGTTCTGCGTGGCCAGGGTCAGGAACGGCGGGGTCAGCGCGAACGCCTTGCCCTCGATGGTGACCTGGCCTTCCTGCATCACTTCCAGCAGCGCCGACTGGGTCTTGGCCGGGGCACGGTTGATTTCGTCGGCCAGCAGCAGGTTGGTGAACACCGGGCCGCGACGGATCTTGAAGCTCTCCGACTTCGGGTCGTACACCGCATGCCCACTGACGTCGCTGGGCATCAGGTCCGGGGTGAACTGGACGCGCCCGTAATCCAGCTCCAGTGCCTGCGCCAGCGCACGTACCAGCAGGGTCTTGCCCAGCCCTGGCACGCCTTCGATCAGCACGTGGCCACCGGCCAGCAGCGCGATCAGGATCTGGTCGAGGACCTCGGGTTGGCCGATGAAAGCGCGGCCCACGGCATCGCGCACGGCATCGACGCGTTCGACCAGGCTCTGGCCGGTCAACGCGGGCGGGGACAACGGCGGCGGAGCGGAGTGATCGGTCATAGCAGGTTTCTCATCTGGATCAGCAGGCGGATGCGCTCACGCAGGGCCGCGACATCCTTCGATGGCGGCACCTGCAGGGCGGTCTGGACACGGGAATGCGGCCACTGCAGCAGGCTGGCGATGGCGTGCACCTGCGCCTCGCCGCTGAGCGCGGCGGCGGTGGGTGCACGCCGGCGCAGCCGCGCCAGGAAGGCGCGGCGCGTGGCGTCGTACAGCAGTGGTGCCTTGCCATAGCGCAGCAGGTGTTCGCCGCTGGCGCGCACATGTTCAAGCAGCGAGCGGCGCTCGGTGGCCGGCGCCGGCAACAGGCTGCCCAACCGCTGCGCGCGCTGCCACAGCCACGCCAGCAGGGCCAGCAGCAACGGCACCCACACCGGCCAGCCCTGGTAGAAAATGCGCGACCACAGCGTGGGCGGGCGCGAACCGTAGACCAGCCAGAACGTGCCCTTCGCGTAGTTCGGCTCGAGCAGGTAGCGGGCCAGGTCGCGGTGGGCCAGGTCATGCAACCCGTCCGCCAGGCTGTCCTTGGGCTGATCCGGATCGAACACGCGTGGCGTGCCCTTCAGGAACTCCATGTCCGACAGCACGCTGATGCGGCCCGAGCCTTTATGCAGCCGCGCGAACACCAGGCCGTCCTCGTCGCCCCATTCGCGCTCGACGCGGATGCCGGCGGGCGGGTCGACCGCGAAGCGCAGGCCCCTGCAGAATTCGGAATGTCCCGGGTCGTCGGCGACATGGAACGGCTTGCACGCGGCCTCGTAGTACGCGCTGTCCACGCCGAGAGCGTCCAGCAGCGGTCCCTGCACGGCGTTTTCGTCGCGGTACGGCGGGGAGGTGCGCAGCAGCAGGTGGCCGCCGGTGTCGACCCACGCCAGCAGCGCCTGCGCGGTGGGCGTGGCCAGGTCGGCACTGTCCTGCAATACCACCACGGTGTCGCCAGGCTGCAGCTGCATGCGCGGCAGGTCGATGCGCGGGCTGGCATGCACGGTGCGGCCGTCGGCACGCAGCGCCTGGCCGAGCACATATAAGGGGTTGTAGCTGGCCTCGCCCTGTGGCGGCAGGTGCTCGGTACCGGTGACCCTTTCATGCGTGCGCAGGAACACGACCGACAACGGCACGCCGATCAGCAGCATCACGCCCAGGACCAGCAGCCAGCGCAGCCGGGCGCTCATGCGCGCCACCGGAACTGCGATTGCAGCGTACTGGCAAGTTCATCGAAGTCCTCCGGCTCGGGCAGGCGCCCGCCGTAGGCCGCGTACTGCCAGACCCGCACCATGCGCGCGAACAGGGTGCGGTCGGCGTCGTCGGGCATGCGCCGCGACGCACGCAGGCACTGCGCCTCGGTTGCGCCCGGTGGCAACACCACGCCGACGCGTTCGCTCATCGACTCCACGCTGGCGCGGTACAGCAGGGCCAGTGCCTGCCGCGGCCGTCCCTGCTGCCACAGGTCGCGCGCACGCGCGGCCGGATCCGGTGGCACCACCTCGGGCATCGTGATCGCTTCTTCCAGCACCGCGGTGGGCGTGCTGCTCCTGCGCGCACCAGTACCACGCAGCCAGCGCCGCCACCATGGCGCAGTGACCGCAAACAGCAGCACCAACACACCGACCAGGCCCCACAGCAGCCATTCGGCACCCTGTGCCGCCTTCGCGAAAGGATTGGCCTCTTGGTCCTTGTAGCGCTCTTTTCGCTTCTTTTTCGCCTTGCTCTGCGTTCGCTCCCAACGACTGACCTGGCGTGTGGGGGTAACCAGCGGGTCCTCATAGGCGCGTTGCACGGCCTGGCGGAAGCCAGCGGTGTCCGGCGAGCCGCCGAAGATCACGGCGGCGGTATTGGACGGATCGTCGGCCGGCACCGCATCCGCGTGTTCGTCTTCTTCGCTGACGTCGGCATCCGCATCGGCCGGTGCGGCGCACTGCGCTGCCTGCTCCGTTGCCTGTGCACGCAGCGCACCCATCGGCCAGCACAGAACCAGCGCCAGCACCAGCAGCGGCGCGGCCTGCTGCAGGCGATCACGCATGCGGCGGAACGCGATTTCCACGTCCCAGGCTTCCATTTCCGTGCGGCGGTTGAGGTACAGCGCGAAGCCGGCACCGGCATAGAACGGCCCGATCAACGTGGCGGCCAGCCAGAACAGGGCGTTCACCCCCAGCTGTGCCCACGCCGGCATGTTCTCGCGCACCATCTCCCACGCCGCGCGCCACGAATCGGACAGCAGTTCCAATGGCACGAACAAAAAGATCGCAGCGATGCAGCCGCTGACGATCACCAGCTCGAACAGCATGCACACCAGCGTGAGCAGCGCTGCATGCCCGAATGTGCCGCCGAGCACGGCGCGGCGGCGCACGCTGCGCTGGGACGCGTCGCTGCCTTCCAGCAGGTTCACCGGCAGCAGCAGCGCGCGGAACGGACTGAAGCGGCGCCAGCCCAGGTAGCCCCAGAAGCCGCTCCAGCCCCAATGGCGCTGTGCGCGCAGGGTCTGCAGCGGGCGCGGTTCCTCGCCGAACACGCCGCGCGAGATCACATACAGGGCGATCCGATCCCACACCGGCTTGAGCCACCACATCAGCAGCCAGGCCCAGCCGAATGCATCGGCCCACCAGGCCGCCGCATTGACGGCAACGAACAAGGGCAGCGACACGGCGATCACCGGCAGCCAGATCGCGCGCGCGTGGCGGCGTACCAGGGCGGTGCCGAGCTCCATGGCTTCCCATTCCGAACGGGCGCGCAGGGCGACGTCGAGTTGGTCAATCCGCATGACCGCTCCCCCGACCGCCGCGCCACAGCCACACGAACACGGCCGTCCATAGCACCGCCGCCACGCTGTACTTGCCCCAGGCCGGCACCTCGGCAATGGACGACCAGAACGCTTCAATGAAGGCGGCGATCAGCAGCATCGCGGCGATGCCCAGGCAGAGCTTGGCGCCAATCACCCCGCCTTCGACCAGCGCATCGATGCGCCGCCGCCGGCCGGGCGCCAGCAGTTTCATCCCCAGCTGCAGCCCGGCGCCACCGGCGATGACGATAGCGGTCAGCTCGAACGCACCATGCCCGACCACGAAGCGCCAGAACGGATCGCCGTGGCCGATGTGCTGCAGGTGGCCGGCCGCGGCGCCGATGGTGAGCCCGTTGAACAGCAGCACCAGCACCGTGCCCAGCCCGGCCAGCAGGCCGCTGGCGAACGTGCGCAGGCCGATGCTGATGTTGTTCATGATGTAGTAGCCGAACATCATCCAGTCGGTGCCGCTGTCGCGGCCCAGGTGTGGCGAGGCCGGGTCGTACATGCGTTCCATCGACGCGATCTGCGCATTGTCCATCAGCAGGTGGACCAGCTCCGGGCGCCACTGGATCAGCGCGAAGCTGCCCAGCAGCGGAATCACGAACAGCGCGGTGGCCACCCACATGCTGCGTGCCTGGCCGCGCACCAGCAGCGGGAAGTCGGCCAGCAGGAACTCCAGCGCGCGACGCCAGCGGGGCGGCGGGGTGCGGTAGAGCACACCATGGCCCTGCTGCATCAGCTGCTGCAGGTGTGCCACCAGCGGCGGGCTGTAGCCGCGCTTGCGCGCCAGCGCCAGCTGCTGGCACAGCCGCCGGTAACGCTGCGGGAAATCCTCGTCGTTGAGCGTGGTCGGGTCCGACGTCTGCCGGGCGTGCCGCGCGCGGTCGCCGCGCACGGCGAACCAGCGCTCCAGTGCCTGCCATTCCGCGTGGTAGCGGGCGACGAACTGTTCCTGCCTCATCGACGCCCCAGCAGCCAGTTGGCCATCGCATACAGGCGCAGCACGCCAACCTGGCCGTGGCCGCCGCTGATCGGCGCGGCCACCGCGGCCAGTTCCTGCTGGCGCGGGCCGGACAGGCGCGGCGCGCGCTCGGCGAAGGCGATGATGGCCGCCTGTTCGGCTGGCTGCAGCGGTTGCGGCGGGGCCAGCACAGTGTCGATGGCGACCGTGGCCGACCGCGTCCGCGCGCTGTCGTGTACCACCACCGTGCCGGCCACCAGGTCGCCCAGGCGTCGGCCGCTGCGGTCGAACAGGCTCGACAGCAGGCCCAGCGCATAGCCGAACGGCAACATGTCCACGGTGCGCAGCAGGTTGCGGGTGATCGCCGCCATCCAGCCGATCGGTGCGCCGTCCTGGGCCACCACGCGCAGGCCGAGCACGCGCTTGCCCAGGGTGCGGCCCCAGCAGGCTTCCTGCACGATGGTGTAGGCCCACATCAGCAGGAACATCAGGCCCAGGTACAGGCCTTGGCCGAACTCGCCCAGCACGGTAAGCGGAATGCTGAGCAGCATCAGCGCGGCGACGCGGATGATGAAATCGATCACCCAGGCCACCGCGCGCGGCACCGGTCCGGCGGCGGGCAGGTGCAGGGGCACGCCTTCGGGCGTGATCACCTCACGGTAGGTGTCCAGCATGGGCGCGCTCATGCGCGCACGTCCCTCCGGACGGCTGCCAACGGCATGCGGTTCTCGACTGCTTCCTGGGTCGGGCACCGACTGTACCGCGTGCGGGGTCACATTCCCAAGTACTTGTCCTTCAAGCGCACATAGTGGTCGGCCGAGTAATGCAGTGACTCGATTTCCTGCTCGCTCAGCGACCGCACCGGCCGTGCCGGGTTACCCACCCACAACTCGCCTTCGCCCACCACCTTGCCCGGGCCGACCACCGCACCGGCGCCGACGAAGGCGTGCCGGCTCACGGTGGCGCCGTCCAGGATGCAGGCCCCCATCCCGATCAGGCTGTACTCGCCGATCGTGCAGGCATGGATGATGGTGCCGTGGCCGACCGTGACGCCCTCACCGATCAGGGTGGGGTAGCCGCCCTTGTTGTACGGGCTGTGGTGGCTGACATGGATGATGGTGCCGTCCTGGATGTTGCTGCGCGCACCGATCCGCACATGGTTGACGTCGCCACGGATCACCGTGCCGGGCCACACCGACACATCGTCCCCCAGCACCACGTCCCCGATGATCGTGCAGGCCGGATCGATCCAGGCGCGCTCGCCGACGACGGGGAAGGACTCCAGGAAGGGACGAAGGGGGGACATGGTGACGCTCCGTAAGGCAGGTCACCATGATACTGCCGGGGTGCGGGCCTCAGGCCACCCGGCTGCGCCGTGCGCGCTCCAGGTGCACCAGCAGCAGCGAGATCGCCGCCGGAGTCATGCCGGGGATACGCTGGGCCTGGCCGATGGTCTGCGGGCGCACCCGCTCCAGCTTCTGCTGCACTTCGGCCGACAGCCCGCGCACGCTGGCGTAGTCGAACGCTGCATCGATGGCGGTGTTCTCGTGGCGCTGCTGGCGCTCGATCTCGTCGCGCTGGCGGTCCAGGTAGCCGGCGTACTTGACCCCGATCTCGACCTGCTCGGCCACCTTGGCATCGGCCACGCCCGGACCCAGCGAGGGCACCTGCATGAGCTTGGCGTAGTCCAGCTCCGGGCGCTTGATCAGGTCCAGCACATTGGTTTCGCGGCTGACCGCCACGCCCAGCGCGGCTTCCACTTCGCGGCCCAGCGCATTGGCCGGGGTCGCCCACAGCGCACGCAGGCGCGCCGATTCCCGTGCCACCGCCTCCTGCTTGGCCTGGAAGGCTGCCCAGCGCCGGTCGTCGACCACGCCCAGCTCGCGGCCGATCCCGGTCAGGCGCACGTCGGCGTTGTCCTCACGCAGCTGCAGCCGGTATTCGGCGCGGCTGGTGAACATGCGGTACGGCTCGGTGGTGCCGTGGGTGATCAGGTCATCGACCAGCACGCCCAGGTAGGCCTCGTCGCGGCGCGGGCACCAGCCCGCCTCATCGCGCACGCGGCGGGCGGCGTTGAGCCCGGCCAGCAGGCCCTGTGCCGCGGCTTCTTCATAGCCGGTGGTGCCGTTGATCTGGCCGGCGAAGAACAACCCGGAGACCGCCTTGGTTTCCAGCGTGTCGTTCAAGCCGCGCGGGTCGAAGAAGTCGTACTCGATGGCATAGCCCGGCCGCGTGATGTGCGCGTTCTCGAAGCCCCGGATGCTGCGCACCAGCGCCAGCTGCACGTCGAACGGCAGCGAGGTGGAAATGCCGTTGGGGTAGATCTCCACCACGTCCAGCCCTTCGGGCTCGACGAAGATCTGGTGGCTGGCCTTCTCGGCGAAGCGCACCACCTTGTCTTCGATGGACGGGCAGTAGCGCGGGCCGATGCCCTCGATCTGGCCGCTGTACAGCGGCGAGCGGTGCAGGGCGCTGCGGATGATCTCGTGGGTGTGTTCGCTGGTGTGGGTGATCCAGCAGCTCACCTGCGGCGGGTGCTCGTCGACGCTGCCCAGGAAGGACATCACCGGGCGCGGATCGTCGCCGGGCTGCTCCTCCATCACGCTGTAATCCAGCGAACGGCCGTCGATGCGCGGCGGGGTGCCGGTCTTGAGCCGGTCGATCGCGAACGGACGCTCGCGCAGGCGCGCGGCCAGCGTGGTGGCCGGCGGGTCGCCCATGCGGCCGGCAGCGTACTGGGTCTGGCCGACATGGATCTTGCCGGCCAGGAAGGTGCCGGCGGTCAGCACCACTGCCGGGGCATTGAACTGCAGCCCCGTCTGGGTGATGACGCCGCGCACCGCATCGCCGTCGATGACCAGGTCATCCACGGCGGCCTGGAACACGGTCAGGTTCGCCTGCGCCTCGACCATGCCGCGGATGGCCATGCGGTACAGGTTGCGGTCGGCCTGGCAGCGGGTGGCGCGCACGGCCGGTCCCTTGGAGGCATTGAGGGTGCGCCACTGGATGCCGGCGCGGTCGGCGGCATGCGCCATGGCGCCGCCCAGCGCGTCGATCTCCTTGACCAGATGGCCCTTGCCGATCCCGCCGATGGCCGGATTGCAGCTCATCGCGCCGATGGTTTCCACGTTGTGGGTCAGCAGCAGGGTCCGCACGCCGCTGCGGGCTGCGGCCAGCGCGGCTTCGGTGCCAGCATGGCCGCCGCCGATCACGATGACGTCGTAGCCGTAGAAAGAATCGATCATGGGGTGCTCTGGGCAGGGCCGGTTCGGCCCGATCAGCCCTGGGACAGGGCGCGGTGGACAATTTTAGCGCCGTTGGGGCCGTTTCCCTGAATGGGGGCATGCAAAAAAAATCGCGATTGCCCCTCAAGTTGGCACGTTATCTGCAGATAACCCAATAGCACCCAGGATGGCAGGCGCCGTCAGGCGCTACGGATCGGAATTGGAACAGGGGCCGATCCATGTGCATCCCGGGGAAGCAGAAGGGCCGGCAGTCGGGGGACTGTCGGCCCTGTTTTTTTTGCCGCGCCTGCGCCCGCAAACAAAAGGCCCCGCCATTGGCGGGGCCTTCTGCTTCAGAGGTGCCGACATCCGACAGGGCCGGAACAGGGGGGATCCAGATGTTCCTGTCGGATATCGACGTAGAGCTCAATGTGACGCCCCTTGTCGTTTTTGTCACTTTTCGACCGAGGCCGTCACTGCCTGCGTAGAGTGAACTGGCGGGCAGGTGAAAATCAAGCACCTTTTCGCCACAGAGTGTGCGCTGGTTCTACTTCTCCATCGTCCGCCAGGGCGAACCCGTACGCCGAGGCTGGGACGGGCGCGGCTGCGGGTTCGGACGCGCCTGCGGCGCGCTGATGGGACGTTGCGGTTGCGCCTGCTGCGGGCGCTCTGCACGCGGCGGACGGCCCAGCGAGTCCATGTTCCGCCAAGGCGAGCCACCGTTGTAGGGAGGGCGCGGACGGTCGGGCGGACGCACCTGCCCACCATGGCCATTGCCGGGGCGCGGCGGCGGGCGATGGTTGTGCGGCGGGCGATAGTTCGGATACGGGCGGTAGATCGGATAGTTGTAACCGCCGTAGCCGCCGTAACCGTAATAGCCGCCGCCGCCGTAGTAGCCGCTGCCATAGCCATACGGATAGCCGGCCGGGTAGCGGTACTGCACCGACGGCGAGCCATGGTAGTAACCGCTGCCACCGCCACCACCACCCACGTAATCGTAGGTCGCGCAACCGGACAGGGCCAGCAACAGGCCTCCGGCGAACATCAAGCGCATCTTCATGAGTCGGGTCCCCCCAAGGGTAGGATTCCAGCTTCAGGCTGGGGCATTGAATCGGCCCTTAACTCGGGCCGGTCCGGATGAACGGTTGCCATCGTCTCATGCGCGTTGCGAGCGGTAGGAATCGGAGGCTTACGTTAATCTTGTGTCATGACCGATTCATCCTTGCCCTGCGTCGATGACCTGCTGGCCGCGGCTACGCGGATCGCCCCGCACGCCAGCGTGACGCCGGTGCTGCAGTCGCACACCCTGGACGGGTTGAGCGGCGCGCAGCTTGCGTTCAAGGCCGAGCACCTGCAGCGCGGCGGCGCGTTCAAGTTCCGCGGCGCCTGCAATGCGGTGTGGGCCCTGCCGGAGGCGGTTGCCGCACGCGGGGTGGTCACCCATTCCTCGGGCAACCACGGCGCCGCGTTGGCCCTCGCCGCGCGCACCCGAGGCATTGCCTGCCACGTGGTGGTGCCCGAAGGGGCGGTCGCCGCCAAGCTGGCCAACATCGAACGCCACGGCGCCACCCTGTGGCGGTGTGCGCCCAGCATCGCCGCGCGCGAGGCCATGTGCGCCCAGGTGGAGGCCGAGACCGGCGCCACCCTGGTGCATCCCTATGCCGACGCGCGGGTGATCGCGGGGCAGGGCACGGCCGCGCTGGAGCTGATCGGCCGCCACGGTCCGTTCGACACCCTGGTGGTGCCGGTGGGCGGTGGCGGGCTGGCCGCCGGTACGGCGCTGGCGTTGCAG
>NZ_CAUQPH010000136.1:0-9533 GCF_963519925.1 uncultured Stenotrophomonas sp.
CGGCTGCAGCGGGCGCTGCGGTACCACCGGCGGAGCGCGCGCCGCCACCGCCGCGTTCGGCGCTGGCCCGCTTTTTCGGCGTGGCACTGGAACCGCGCACCTACGGCGCGCTGTTCTACATGCTGCTGTCGCTGGCCACCGGCACGTTCTTCTTCACCTGGGTGGTCACCGGGCTGTCGCTGTCGATGGGGCTGCTGGTGCTGATCATCGGTATTCCGCTCACCGTGCTGTTCTTCGGCTCGGTGCGCGGCCTGGCCCTGCTGGAAGGGCGGCTGATCGAAGTGCTGCTGGGCGAACGCATGCCGCGCCGACCGCGCTATTCCGACCGCAGCCGCGGCTGGCTGCAGCGCATCGGCGACATGTTCACCGACGGGCGCACCTGGCTGACGCTGCTGTATTTCATGCTGATGCTGCCGCTGGGCATCCTGTACTTCACCCTGGCGGTCACCCTGCTGTCGGTCTCGCTGGCCTTCATCTGGGCGCCGGTGGCGGCGATGTTCGCGCCGAGCTACGGCATCTACCTCGATGGCGAGCAGTCGGTCCCGATGTGGGCGACGCCGGTGCTGGCGGCGGTGGGCGTGCAGCTGCTGTTCCTCACCCTGCACCTGGCGCGCGGCATCGGCCACGTGCACGGGCAGATGGCAAAGCACCTGCTGGTACGGTTGTGATTCATCGCGGTCACGACCAACGGTCGTGACCTACCGGGTAGGTATCGACCGTTGGTCGATACCCCGGTCAACCCGCCTTCTTGCGGATCGGGGTGACGTTGCTCGCCGCCTTCGCCGGCTTCTTCGGCCTTGCGGCGGCCTGGGTATTGGCGGCGAAGAAATCGCGCACCTTCGGGTACACCGTTTCGCGCCAGCGGCGGCCGCTGAAGATGCCGTAATGGCCGGCGCCTTCGACGATGAAATGCTCACGGCGTTCGGCCGGAATGCCGGTGCACAACGCCTGCGCGGCTTCGGTCTGGCCCAGGCCGGCGATGTCGTCCAGCTCGCCTTCGATGCTCAGCAGCGCGGTACCGGTGATCGCGCCCGGGTCGACCCGCTCGCCCTGCACGTACCACTCGCCGCGCGGCAGCAGGAATTCCTGGAACACCACGCGGATCGTATCGAGGTAGTAGCGTGCCGGCATGTCCAGCACCGCGTTGTACTCGTCGTAGAAGCGGCGGTGCGCGTCGGCATCCTCCATGTCGCCCTTCACCAGGTCGGCATAGAAATCCCAGTGCGAACTGAAATGCCGGCTGGGGTTCATCGACAGGAAGCCGGCGTGCTGCAGGAAGCCCGGGTACACGCGGCGGCCTGCACCGGGGTAGCCCGGCGGCACGGTGTGGATGACGTTGTTCTCGAACCACGACAGCGGGTTCTGCGTGGCTAGGTTGTTCACTGCGGTGGGGCTGCAGCGCGCATCGATCGGGCCGCCCATCATCACCAGCGAACGCGGGGTGGGTTCGCCGCGGCTGGCCATCAGCGAAACGGCGGCCAGCACCGGCACGGTCGGCTGGCAGACGCTGACCACGTGCAGCTTCTCCGCGCCGAGGTGGCGGATGAATTCCTGCACGTAGGCAATGTAGTCGTCCAGGCTGAAGTCGCCTTCGCTGCCCGGCACCATGCGTGCGTCCACCCAGTCGGTGACGTACACGCGGTGGTCGCGCAGCAGGGTGCGGACGGTGTCGCGCAGCAGCGTGGCGTGGTGCCCCGACAGCGGCGCCACCACCAGCACGAACGGCTGGTTGAGCATGGTGTTGAGCTGGTCGGCTTCGTTGCTGTGGCGCTTGAAGCGCAGCAGCTTGCAGAACGGCTTGCTGACCTCTTCGTGGACCACGATCGGTACGCGCTCGCCATCGACCTCGATTTCGTTGATGCCCCACTCGGGCTTCTCGTAATCCTTGCCGATGCGGTGGAACAGCTCGTTCACCGCCGCCAGGCGGTCGGCGCCGGGCATCTGCGACCACCAGTGGCCCTGGTTGGCGAAGAACTTCGCGTTGGCCTGGGCCTGGTACACCCACGGGGCGAGCATGTTGCGGGTCAATTCATGCAGTTGGTAAAGCATGACGTCCGAATATGTATGGTCTTATGTTGCCGCGCAGCATACAGCAGCGCTTCGTCCCATGGGTTAATGGGGAAAATATCACGGCAGGATGAGACGCGTAGAGCCACGCCCTGCGTGGCTGGTGCCAGATCGTGAAGCAGCCACGCAGGGCGTGGCTCTACGCGCCGCGCTCGAGGGCGGCGGCGTGGCCTGCCAATGCGGGCGAAAGCCAGCAGTGGGACCCGAGTGCGGTGAAGCCTTCGGCCTTGAGCTGTCGGCGGTACCAGGCGGCTGGGCGGGCCTGGAAGCCTTCGTGGTCGCCGTCGAACTCGTCCTCGGCGGTGAACGCTTCCAGAAAGGCGACGCCGGCGGTCAGCTCGGCGAAGCCGGCCAGGGCCGGGCGCAGTTCACGGCTGGGCACGTAGTGCATCACGTCGGCGCAGACCAGCAGGTCGACCGGCGGGCAGGGCCGCAGCCAGGCGAAATCGCCCACTTTCGCCGGGTGCAGGTTGCGGCTTCGACCGTAGCGCTGCACGGCATAGTCGCTGCTGTCGAAGCCCATGTACTGCACGCGCGGGCGTAGTTTCAGCAGCGGCGCGCGCCACGCGCCTTCGCCGGCGCCGATATCCAGCACGCTGCGGATCGGCCGCTCCAGGTAGTACTCGGCACTGGCCACGGCGAGCGCGACCTTGCGCGCCAGGCGCGCGGCGCCACCGGTCTGGTCGGGCTGGTACCAGCGCTGGAAGTAGGCCTGGTCGTAGGTCTTGGACATGGCGGGAAGGCGGGCAGAGTGGAAGCGGCCGCCATGGTACCGCGCTGCGTCAAAGCGTCGCGCATGCGGCGACGGTGCGAATCGGCCAGAATGCACGACATCCCAAGCCAGCCGCCGGAGCAAGCGCATGCAGTCCTACTACTGGGTCAAGACCTTCCACCTGGTGTTCGTGGTGGCGTGGATGGCGGCGGTGTTCTACCTGCCGCGGATCCTGGTCAACCTGAGCGAGACCGCAGGCCAGCTGCCGGTGATCGAGCGGCTGCAGCTGATGGGCCTGCGCCTGTACCGGTTCGGGCACATGATGTTCGGCATCGCGCTGGTGCTGGGGCTGGTGCTGTGGCTGGGCTACAAGGTGATTCCGGATTTCCCCACGATGGTCGCGCCGGGGGCGGCGGGCTGGCTGCATGCCAAGCTGGGGCTGGTGGTGCTGCTGCTGGTGTATTTCAGCTGGACCGGGCGCCTGCTCAAGGGCGCGGTGAAGGGCAGGGTGCTGCCGTCGTCGCGCGCGCTGCGCTGGTTCAATGAGCTGCCGCTGGTGTTGTTCATCGGGGTGGTGTGGCTGGTGTTGGCCAAGCCGTTCTGAGCGACCCGGCATTGCGCAGCCACGCAGGGCGTGGCTCTACGCCGGGCACCAGAATGCCGTAGAGCCACGCCCTGCGTGGCTGGGGGCACCAGGATGCCGTGGAGCCACGCCCCGCGTGGCTGAGCCATCCGGACGAAGACACAAAAAAACCGGGCGCAAGGCCCGGTTTTTTGTCGCCACAACCGCAGCGTCAGATCAGGCCGTTTCGTACGCCCCATACCCGCGCAGGCGCTCGTAGCGCTTCTGCAGCAGGTCCTCGGTGGACAGCTTTTCCAGCCTATCCAGCTCGTTGAGCAGCACCGCTTTCAAGCGCTTGGCCATCTGGTTCGGGTTGCGGTGGGCGCCGCCGGTCGGCTCGCGCACCACCTTGTCGACCAGGCCCAGGCTCTTCAGGCGCGGGGCGGTCAGGCCCAGCTGTTCGGCGGCGTCCTTGGCCTTGCCTGCGTCCTTCCATAGGATCGAGGCGCAGCCTTCCGGGCTGATGGTCGAATACACGCTGTACTCCAGCATCAGGGTGCGGTCGCCCACGCCAAGCGCCAGCGCGCCGCCGGAGCCTCCTTCGCCGATCACGGTGCAGATCACCGGCACCTTCAGTTCGGCCATTTCCATCAGGTTGCGCGCGATCGCTTCGGACTGGCCGCGCGATTCGGCGTCGATACCCGGCCAGGCGCCGGCAGTGTCGATCAGGGTCAGCACCGGCAGGCCGAAGCGCTCGGCCATCTTCATCAGGCGCAGCGCCTTGCGGTAGCCCTCCGGCTTGGGCATGCCGAAGTTGCGCTTGATTTTTTCCTTGGTGTCGCGGCCCTTCTGGTGGCCGATCAGCATGACCGGGCGCCCGCCGATGCGGGCCAGACCGCCGATGATCGCCTTGTCGTCGGCGAAGGCACGGTCGCCGGCGAGCTCCTGGAACTCATCGCAGATGATCCGGATGTAGTCGGCGGTGTAGGGGCGCGAGGGATGCCGGGCCAGCTGCAGCACCTGCCACGAGGTCAGGTTGCGGAAGATCTGGGCGGTACGCAGCCGCAGCTTGTCCTGCAGGGTGCGTACTTCGGCTTCGACATTGACCGCCGGGCCGGCGCTTGCGCTGCGCAGCTCCTGGATCTTTGCCTCCAGATCAGCGATGGGTTGCTCGAAGTCGAGGTAGTTCGGATTCATCGGAAGCCGTCGTGAAGAAAAGAGGGAAAGTGTAGCCGAATGCGTCTAAATGCCCCGTACGGGGTCGTCTGGTGGAACACCCCAGCCGGGGCAGGTCCCGGCGCTACCTGGATCAATTCGCCCATGGCGGGCTGTACCGGACTTTGAGCGTGCGCACGGCCGGGTCGGCCCGCAGCGCGTCCACCAGCTGGCTGTCCACGCGCACGGCGACGTCGCCGGCCACGTCCAGCATGCCGGCCACCGGGCCCTGCTCGGAGCCCAGCAGCAGGTCCAGGCGCAGGGGGGTGCGGCCGGGACGATGGCGGTCGAGCAGGGCGTTGACCCGGCCCCAGACCGGCTCGCCCTGGCGCAGGTCGAGGCGGAGCGACAGACGGGTGGCGTAATTGGCGCAGATTTCCTCGAAGTCCCAGCACTGGCGGATGCGCAGGGCATAGCCGCCGTTGAATTCGTCTTCGCGCAGGCCGCCCTTGACCACCAGGATGCGATCCTTGGTCATCAGGTGGCCGAACTCGGCCAGGCCATCGGTGAAGGCGCTGCACTCGACCCGACCCTTGCCGTCTTCAAGCTGCATGAAGATCTGGCTTTCGCCTTTGCGGCGCACGCCGACCACCAGCCCGGCCAGGATCACCGGGGTTTCCTGGCGCCAGGCGCGCTTTTCGCCATCCTTGCTGGGCCGGGCAGGCGGGATGAGCTTCTCCAGCATGCCCAGGTCGGTGCCGACCAGTTCCTTGACGTCGTCGGCATGCGGGTCGAACGGATGGCCGCTGAGGTAGAACCCCAGGGTTTCGCGCTCGCCGTCGAGCAGCTGGCCCAGCGGCCATTCCTTGGCCTCGGGCAGGTCCAGCTGCAGGGCGGTGCTGACCGGATCCGGTGCGCCGAACAGCGAGTTCTGCCCGGAGGCCTTCTCGCGCGACATCTGGTCGGTGGCCTTGAGCACTTCGGGCAGCTGCAGCATCAGCGATGCGCGATTCTTGCCGAGGCCATCGAGCGCGCCGCAGTTGATCATCGCTTCCAGCGTGCGCCGATTGAGTTTGCCGGACTCGATGCGCATGCAGAAGTCGAGCAGCGACTGGTAGCGGCCCTTGGCGAGGCGCTCGTCGACCACCGCTTCGCACGCGCCCTGGCCGACACCCTTGATCGCGCCGAGTCCGTACTGGATGGTGTCGGCGCTGGACGCTTCGAACATGTAGGCCGATTCGTTGACGCGCGGCGGCAGTACGGTCAGGCCGAGGTTGCGCACTTCGGCCAGGAAGCCGACCACCTTGTCGGTGTTGTCCATGTCCGAGGACAGGGTCGCGGCCATGAATTCGGCCGGGTAGTGCTTCTTCAGCCAGGCGGTCTGGTAGCTGACGAGGGCGTAGGCGGCGGCGTGCGACTTGTTGAAGCCGTAGCCGGCGAACTTCTCCATCAGGTCGAAGATTTCGTCGGCCTTGGGGCCGTCGACGCCGCCCTTGGCGGCACCTTCGCGGAAGATCTCGCGGTGCTTGGCCATTTCGGCCGGCACTTTCTTGCCCATCGCGCGGCGCAGCAGGTCGGCGCCGCCGAGCGAGTAGCCGCCGACGATCTGCGCCATCTGCATGACCTGCTCCTGGTACACCATGATGCCGTAGGTGTCTTTCAGGATCGCTTCGGTACGCGGATCGGGATAGATGATTTCTTCCTGGCCGTGCTTACGCGCGTTGAAGGAAGGAATCAGGTCCATCGGGCCGGGACGGTACAGCGATACCAGGGCGATCAGGTCTTCGAAACGGTCGGGGCGCGCGTCCTTCAGCAGGCGGCGCATGCCGGAGGATTCGAACTGGAACACGGCGCCGGTGTTGCCGTTGGCGAAAATGTCCTTGTAGGTGGGGGCGTCGTCGAGCGGAATGGCGGTTATGTCGACCGGCGGGATGCCGGCGCGCGCATGGCGCTTGTTGATCGCCTTGACCGCCCAGTCGATGATGGTCAGCGTGCGCAGGCCCAGGAAGTCGAACTTCACCAGGCCGATTTCTTCGACGTCGTTCTTGTCGAACTGGGTGACCGGGTTGCGGCCACGCCCGCCTTCGTCGTGTTCGGCGAACAGCGGGCAGAATTCGGCCAGCGGTTCCGGCGCGATCACCACGCCGCCGGCGTGCTTGCCGGCGTTGCGGGTGAGGTCTTCGAGCTGGCGGGCCAGGTCGATCAGGTCGCGCACGTCGTCTTCGTTCTGGTAGCGCTGGATCAACTCCGGCGACGCCATTTCCGAGTCCTTGCCTTCGCCCATGGCATCCTTGAGCGAGATGCCCAGGATGTTGGGGATGAGCTTGGACACGCCGTCGACCAGGCCATACGGGAAGCCGAGCACGCGCCCGGAGTCGCGCACCACGGCCTTGGCGGCCATGGTGCCGTAGGTGATGATCTGGCTGACGCGTTCGCGGCCGTACTTGCGCGCGACGTAGTCGATGACTTCGTCGCGGCGGTCCATGCAGAAGTCGATGTCGAAGTCGGGCATCGACACGCGTTCGGGGTTGAGGAACCGTTCGAACAGCAGGTTGTACGGAATCGGGTCGAGGTCGGTGATCTGCAGCGCCCAGGCCACGAGCGAGCCGGCGCCGGAACCACGCCCGGGCCCGATCGGGATGCCTTGGCTCTTCCCCCACTGGATGAAGTCGGCCACGATCAGGAAGTAGCCGGGGAAGCCCATCTTGATGATGGTGGCCAGTTCGAATTCGAGGCGTTCGAAGTAATCTTCGCGGGTCTTGCCGTCGGCGAGCGGGTTCTTCTGCAGGCGCGCTTCCAGGCCCTTGCGCGATTCGCTGCAGATCCAGCTGTCCAGCGTCTCGTTGTCGGGCACCGGGTAGTCGGGCAGGAAGTAGGTGCCCAGCCGCATTTCCATGTTGCAGCGTTCGGCCAGCGCGAGGGTATTGTCGATCGCGTCGGGAATGTCCGCGAACAGCGCGCACATTTCCTCGGGCGATTTCAGGTACTGCTGGTCGCTGTAGTCGCGCGGGCGCTTGGGGTCGTCGAGGACACGGCCGGAGGAAATGCAGACGCGCGCTTCATGGGCGCTGAAGTCGTCGGGGCGCAGGAAGCGGACGTCGTTGCTGGCGATGACCGGCAAGCCACGCTGGCCGGCGGCGACCAGGGCGAACTGGTTGAAGGCTTCTTCGCCGTCACGGCCGGTTCGGGTCAGTTCCAGGTGCAGGCCATCGCCGAACACGCGCTGCCAGTCGGCAAGCTGCTGTTCGGCCAGGTCATGGCGGCCGTCGCCGGCCAGGCGCCCGGCGAGGCTGTCGCGGCCGGCAAGGGCGAACAGGTTATGGCAGCCGGCCTTGAGCCAGTCGGGATGCACGGCGACGCCGCCTTCGGGGCGGTGGCCTTCCATCCAGGCGCGGGTAAGCAGGCGCGACAGGCTGAGGTAGCCTTCGCGGTCGCGGCACAGCAGGGTCATGCGCCAGGGGGTCATGCCCTCTTCGGCGATCATGATGTCGGCGCCGGCGATCGGTTTGATGCCGACGGTTTCAGCGGCCTTGTAGAACTTGACCAGGGCGAACAGGTTGTTCAGGTCGGTCACTGCCAGCGCGGGCAGGTTCAGTTCGACGGCGCGGCTGAGCAGGTTGGCCTGCTTGGCCTTTTTCGGGTCAGCCTGATCCGGTTTCGCCGGGACACGGATGGTCGAATCCGCCAGCGAAAATTCGGTGTGGACGTGCAGATGTACGAAACGGGAAGTGGTCATGCCGGGCCAATGTAATGCCCGGTCAGGGTAGCGGCGGGAGTCGGGCCGGACAAGGCTTGACAGGGCGAAGGGTTAAGGCGGGTGCGTTCGCAGGATCGGGAGCCAAAGCCAAAGCCAAAGCCAAAGCCAAAGCGCCTCGTCGGGGAATCTACGTGCTGGGGCGGCGGCGGGGGCAGGGGTACGGGACACGCCGTAAACCGCCCTCCGGGCCCCGGCCCAACCGCCAGCGGTTGGGCGTTCAGTCGCACGCGAGGCAGTGCCTCGCAGGCAGTGCGCCTTCACCCTTGGGGGCTCTCTTGCAACATCCATGTTGCAAGGAAAGGTCCCGTACCCCTACCCCCGCCGCCGCCCCTTACAGACGATCGGCGGCCACGGCAGACGCGGGTGTTGCCGGGCTCCGCCCGGCAACTGCTTTTCCCGTGGCAACGACACACTGTCGGAAGGTGGGGCGGGGCGGGTTTGTGGGGGTGTGAGCGGCATGGGTCGGGCGCATGCGCCCGACCGGTTGGGCAGGAGCCCAACCCCGGTCTTGCCGTGTGCGCAGGACAGCGCACACGTGCAAGCGGCGACCAAGCCTACAAGGACGTATTTACGGCGTCCCCCACGGACCCGCCCCGACCCGCCTAAGCCAAGGCAACGTTGCATATGGGCTGTTCGCCAGAATGCGTGAAGCAGCCGGGCAGAGCCCGGCTCTACGCCGGGTTGGCAGCATCAGCTGTGCGTCAGGCCGTCATGGCGCTGGCGGGCGCAGCCACACAGTCGCGGACGGGGGCGAAGCTCTGGCGGTGGTGCGGGCAGGGGCCGTGGGTGCGCAGGGCGGCCAGGTGGGCCGGGGTGCCGTAGCCCTTGTGCTGGTCGAAACCGTATTCGGGGTGCTGCTCGTGGAGCTGCAGCATGTAGCGGTCGCGGCTGACCTTGGCCAGGATCGACGCGGCCATGATCGCGCGGTCGAGCGCGTCGCCGCCGACCAGCGCCTGGGCCGGGCAGGGCAGGCCCTTGGGGACCACGTTGCCGTCGATGCGCGCGAACTGGGCCACGTGCGCCACCGCTTCCACCGCCCGGCGCATGCCGAGCATGGTCGCCTGGTAGATGTTGAGCGCATCGATCTCGCCTACGTCCACCATGACCACGTGGAACGCCAGCGCCCGCTGCTGGATCCTGTCGAACAGCTGGTCGCGGCGCAGCGCGGTGAGCTGCTTGGAGTCGTCCAGGCCGTTCAGGCGGGGCCGGTCGGGGCAGAACACCACCGCCGCCACCGCGACCGGGCCGGCCAGCGGACCGCGGCCCGCCTCGTCCACGCC
>NZ_CAUQPH010000137.1:0-9514 GCF_963519925.1 uncultured Stenotrophomonas sp.
GCATCGTCCAGGCTGCCGAGCAGGCCGGCGATGGCCTGCTGGTTGTCAGCGCGCGCCTGGCCACTGAGCGCGGCGTGGGCGCGGGCGCGCTCGGTGGCGGCCCCGACCACATCGCCATTGGCCTGCAGCGCGTTGGCGCGGGCGAGCTGCCAGCGCGTGCGCAGCGGCGCGACGACGGTGTCGGAGGATTCCTTCAGGAAACCCAGTGCCTGTGCGGGCTGCTTGTCGTCCAGCGCCAGTTCGGCGCTGGTGAGGTGGAAGCGCTGCAGGCTGGCGCCGCTGAGCTGGCGTGCGTTGACCTGGGCCAGCAGGGTGCGGGCGCGCGCCGCATCGCCGGCGTCGTGCCAGGCAAACGCCGCATCGGCGAGCGCGGCGCTGCGCGCATTGCCGCGCAGCGTGTTGGCCAGGGCCTCCAGCTGCACCGCGGCCTCACGCGGCTTGCCCTGATCGATCAGCGCCAGCGCCTGGCTCTGCGCCGGCGACTCCGGGGCGCTGGTCAGGCTGGTCGTGGCGCAGCCGGCGAGCAGCAGCAGCGACAACGACAGGGCGGAGATCCGTGCGGCGGGCTTGTTCATGATCAGGTCCATTCGATGGGGTCTCGTACACGTTAGGATTCTACCCTTGACCTGCGAGTGCCGTTGCGATGAGTGCTGTCCCCACGCTGTATGTCGTTGCCACCCCGATCGGCAACCTTGCCGACCTGACCCCGCGCGCGCAGGACGTGCTGCGTTCGGTGGCCGCGATCTGCGCCGAGGACACCCGCCGCAGCGGCCAGCTGCTGGCCCATTTCGGCATCCAGCAGCCGCTGGTGGCCCTGCATGACCACAACGAGGAGGTGCTAGCGCAGCGCATCGTGGCCCGCCTGCAGGCGGGCGAATCGTTGGCCCTGGTCAGCGACGCCGGCACCCCGCTGGTGAGCGACCCGGGCTACCGGCTGGTGCGCGCCGCGCGCGCGGCCGGCATCCGGGTCAGCCCGGTACCGGGCGCCTGCGCGGCCATCGCCGCACTCAGCGTGGCCGGCCTGCCCAGCGACCGCTTCACCTTCGAGGGCTTCCTGCCGGCCAAGGGGTCGGGGCGCCGCGAGCGCCTGCAGACGCTTGCAGGGGAAACCCGGACCCTGGTGTTCTACGAATCCTCACACCGCATCGCGGAGTCGCTCGCCGACATGGTTGCCGCATTTGGACCGGAGCGGCCTGCGGTGCTGGCCCGCGAACTCACCAAGCTGTTCGAGACCGTCCTCGACGGCGACCTGGCCAGCCTGCTGCGGCAGGTCGAAGCCGACGAGAACCAGCGCAAGGGCGAATTCGTGGTGATGGTCCAGGGCGCGGCCAATGACGAAGAGGCCCAGCTCGCTGCCGGCCGCCGGATGTACGCCAGACTGAGCGAGCACCTGCCGCCGTCGACCGCCGCCAAACTGGCCGCCGAACTCACCGGCGCCCCGCGAAAAGCGTTGTATGGCGGATGAGCTGATAGACTACGCATGGCAGAGTCGGCCAGGCAGTCGCGTCATTCCTTCGGGAATGCCGAGGAAAGTCCGGGCTCCGCAGGGCAAGATGCCAGGTAACGCCTGGGCGGCGCGAGCCGACGGAAAGTGCAACAGAAAGATACCGCCTACGTTCCCTCCGGGGAGCCGGTAAGGGTGAAATGGTGCGGTAAGAGCGCACCGCGAGTCTGGCAACAGACCGGCACGGCAAACCCCATCTGGAGCAAGACCAAATAGGGTCCTCATGGCGCGGCCCGCGTCGGGACCGGGTAGGTTGCTTGAGCGCCACGGTGACGTGGCGCCTAGAAGAATGACTGTCCACGACAAAACCCGGCTTATCGGCCGGCTCTGCCACTTTTTTCGCAGAAGGCGAAAAGCCCCAACATCCGCCGAGCGGAGGTCTGGGGCCCCAAGGCGTGACGACCAACGGTCGTCACCTACCGGTCAGGGTCGGCGTACATGCGGTACTGCGCTGCCGAAATGAACTGCGAGAAGGCTTCGCACCAGACCACGACGGTGGTGTAGGCCTCCACGTCCACGTCGGCGGGGACGTCGAGCAGGAAGCGGTCGAAGGTCTTTACGTCGCCGATCAGCTGGGCGTCCTGCTTGATGCGCAGGAAATCGCCGCGGTTGTCCACGAACTCCCGCGCCAGGTACACCTTGTAGTCGGGACCGGGCGCCATGCGGCCGTCGAAGACGATCTGCATCGCGCTGACGCCGACCTTGCCGTCGGCCCAATGCACCGGATCGCTGCCTTTCAGGCCGCGTTCGAAGCGGGCGCTGTGTTCGCTGTTGGCCATGGCCTGCGCTACCACCGCAGCGTTTGGTCCATCGGGTGCGGTCAGGATCGGCAGCAGGTACACGCCCGCGCCGAAGCCGGCGGCGAGGGTCAAGGCATGGGTGGCGAGGAGCAGGGTCAGTCGGCGCTTCATCAGGGGGTTCCGGTCGGTGTGGGGCGCAGGGCGCCAGCGGCGCGTTGGCGCCGGTACCGGAAAAGAGCGCGTGGGCGCGTGGATGGATGCGCCGGTCGGGCCGGCACGTGCGCGGCGTTTACCCTGCAGCGGGAATCGGCACCGGCGCGGAAGGACCCACGCGGAGCGCGGTTTCGCCGATGCAGGCGCCAGCGGGGTCGAAGCGACGCTCGCGGATGAAGCCCTGGCCGCCCGCGTCCAGCGCGATCACGGTGCTGGCACGGGTGCCGTAGTCCGGGCTGCGGATGAACGCCGAGGACAGCCAGCGCTCGCGCTCCAGGCCGATCCCGGTGTCGGGCAGGGTGCTGTCGTCGGCCCGGCTTTCATCGGCCAACGCCGCCCACAAGGGCGCAAGGTCGTCGCGGCCAGCGTCGATCCAGGCCTGCAGGGCTGCATTGAGCGCCTGCGTCTTCGGCCACGGTGCGTCCAGCGGACCGTTGGACATGCCATGGATGCCCGGCGCCAGCGTCTGCCGCAGCAGCGGGTGGTTGCCCAGGAACTGGCAGCTGTGGCGGTCGGCCAGCAGCAGGTTGAACGGGGCGAAGGCTGCCGCATCTCCTGCCAGCGTGTCGGCGAAGCGGTCGGCCGGCGTGGTCGCGCGCAGGTAGTCGGCGACCAGCGCGCCGCGCGATGGACCGGTCTGCCGCGCCAGCGGATCGCGTACGTTGGTCACCACCGCCATGCGGCCGTCGGCGCCGACGCCAGCCCAGGTACCGCCCGAGCGCAGGTCGCGGCCGGCCAGGACGCCCAGGTCGGGCGCCGCCCAGGCGGACAGCGCTGCGGTCGGACGCTGGTGGAATTCATCGCGGTTGCCGGCCATCAGCAACTGCCAGCGGGGGTGGACCTTCCAGGCCAGGGTGAGCAGACACATGCCACGCATTGTGCCGAATCTGCGCAGCAACCGCCGCCTCGCGACCTCGCGCGGACTGAATGCGTGGCGTTGTTTCACGCGGTCTACACAGGCCTGAACTTCGACCCAATCTCAAAAATTGAGACGAAACAGCAACTTGTGGATAAGCCTTGAACAAGTCTCTAAACATTGCTGCAAGCCCTTGATGTCCAAGGTGATTTCCGCCTCGCAAAACTGTTGACAACCCCATCGCCGCTGCTAAGGTGGGCAACGGAGGGAAAACCGGGTTTTTTGTGGTTTTTCGTGGTTCAATGTTTCACCGGGCGAAGGAAAGGTGCACGCGTCGTGTTTCAGGGCGAGACGGCCATCACAGTTGACGACAAAGGGCGCATGGCGGTTCCGACCGCGCATCGCGATCTGGTCGCGCGCGTGAGCAACAACCGCCTGGTCCTGACCTACAACCCGTTTGAGTCCGGCTGCCTGTGGCTGTATGCCGAGGCGGAGTGGGAACGGGTCCGCGACGACGTCATGGCCAAGCCCAACACACAGCGCGTCGTGCGACTGCTGCAACAGAAGCTGGTCGGTTCGGCCGCGCATCTGGAGCTGGATGGCAACGGCCGCATCAGTATTCCGGCAAGCCACCGCAACGCTGTTGGCATTGAAAAGAAGGCGGTGTTGCTCGGCATGGGCGACAAATTCGAATTGTGGAGCGAGCAGGCTCATCGCGCACTGATCCAGCAGACGTTGTCTGACGAGGATCTGGGCGATGGGTTGCTCGACCTGAAGTTGTGACCCGGGGTGCCCGGGTGCGCGGAGGCGCGCAGGCCGGTCACCTTCCGGTGTCGCAGTCGCCGGCGGGCCATCTACCGGTGCTGTACACGCAGGTCCTGGACGGCCTGAAGGTGATCGAAAACGGAACGTATCTCGATGGCACGTTCGGTCGCGGCGGTCATGCCCGCGGCGTGCTCGAGCAACTCGGTCCTGGAGGCCGGCTGCTGGTCATGGACAAGGATCCGGAGGCAATCGCGGTAGCCGAGCGCGATTTCGCGCCGGACCCGCGTGTCTCGATCTTCCGTGGCAGCTTCGCCGACCTGCTGCACTGGAGCGCAACCGCCGACGGCCTGGACGGGGTGCTGTTCGACCTCGGTGTGTCCTCGCCGCAGCTGGACGTGGCCGAGCGCGGTTTCAGCTTCGGCAAGGACGGCCCGCTGGACATGCGCATGGACCCGGACAGCGGCGAAAGCGCCGCGCAGTGGCTCAACCGTGTGGAAGAGCGCGAGCTGATGGATGTGCTCTGGACCTATGGCGAAGAACGTCAGGGGCGCCGCATCGCACGCGCGATCATCGCGCGCCGCGACAGGCAGCCGTTTACCCGCACCGCCGAACTGGCCGAGCTGATCGCGTCGGTGATGCCGCGTGGCAAGGACAAGATCCACCCGGCCACGCGCAGCTTCCAGGCGATCCGCATCCACATCAACCGCGAACTGGCCGATCTCGAGGCCGGGCTCGACGCCGCCATGGCGCGGCTGAAGCCGGGTGGTCGGCTGGCGGTGATCAGCTTCCACTCGCTGGAAGACCGCATCGTCAAGCAGTTCATGAACCGCCACGCCAAGGCGCCGCCGAGCAACCGCCGCCTGCCCGAGCTGGCCGCGTTCGTGCCGACCCTGGACCTGGTGGGGGGCGCGATCAAGGCCGAAGACGACGAGCTGGCGGTCAACCCCCGCTCGCGCAGCGCCGTGCTGCGCGTGGCCGAAAAGCGCGCGGTGGCCGGATGAGCCGCCTGCTGCTGGTCGTGCTGCTGGCCTGCACCATCGCCTCGGCGATCGGTGTGGTGTTCATGCGCCATCGCCATCGGCAGACCTTCGTCGAACTGTCGCGCGTGGAGCGTGCCCGCGACGAACTGAACATTGAATTCGGCCGCCTGCAGCTGGAGCAGGCAACCCTGGCCGAAGCCACCCGCGTCGACCGCGTGGCGCGCGAACGGCTGGGCATGAAGTTCCCTGAAGCGGCCGATGTCGTGGTGGTGCGGCCATGAACAAGACCGGCCGCAACCGTGCGCGCAACAGCTTCAACCTGCGCCAGCGCCTGAAGTGGGTCGGGCTGGCGCTGGGCCTGTGCTCGGTGTCGCTGGTCGGCCGTGCCGCCTACGTGCAGCTGGTCAACAGCGACTTCTACCAGCGCCAGGGCGAAGCGCGTTACCTGCGCGAACTGCCGATCAATACCTCGCGCGGCATGATCACCGACCGCAACGGCGAGCCGGTCGCGGTGTCGACCCCGGTCGCCTCGATCTGGGTCAACCCGCAGGAACTGATGCGCGCGCCTGACCGCATTCCGGAGCTGGCCACCGCACTGGGCATGCCGCTGGACGAGCTGACCTCGAAGCTGAGCCAGAAGGCCGACAAGGAATTCATGTACCTGCGCCGCCGGATCAACCCGGACGACGCGGAGAAAGTGGTGGCGCTGAAGATCCCCGGCGTGGCCTCGCAGCGCGAATTCCGTCGTTTCTACCCGCAGGGTGAAGCGATGGCGCACGTGCTCGGCTTCACCAACATCGACGACCGTGGCCAGGAAGGGCTGGAACTGGCGTTCGACGAATGGCTGCGCGGCAAGGCCGGCGCCAAGCGGGTGATCCGCAACCGCAAGGGCGACACGGTTGAAAGCGACCTGCTGCGCGCGGCCGAGCCGGGCAAGGACCTGACCCTGAGCATCGACCGGCGCATCCAGTTCCTGGCGTTCAAGGAGCTGCGCAACGCGCTGATCGAGAACAAGGCCGCCGGCGGTTCGATGGTGATCATGGACGTGGCCACCGGCGAAGTGCTGGCCATGGTCAACCTGCCGACCTACAACCCCAATTCGGTGGGCGGCGCCGCGCCGGACACCCGTCGCAACCGCGCGGTGACCGACCTGGTCGAGCCGGGTTCGACCATGAAGCCGTTGACCATCGCCTCGGCGCTGCAGTCCGGCGTGGTCACCAAGGACACCACGGTCGACACCAACCCGGGCTACATGGCGATCGGCCGGTATACGATCAAGGACGTGCCGCGCAACAACGGCGTGCTCAACGTCACCGGCGTGATCACCCGCAGTTCGAACATCGGCGCGGCCAAGATTGCCGCGAAGATGCCCGACCAGGTGTTCTACGACCACGTGCACAGCTTCGGCTACGGCTCGTCCCCGCACAGCGGCTTCCCTGGCGAATCGGCCGGCGTGTTCCCGCGCCCGGCGCGCTGGAGCGGCTCCTCCAAGACCACCATGTCCTACGGCTACGGCCTGAACGTCACCCCGTTGCAGATCGCCACGGCATACTCGGCACTGGGCAATGGCGGCAAGCTGATCGCGCCGACCTTCGTCAAGGGCCAGCGCAACGAAGGCAAGCAGATCATCGACGAAAACGTCGCCCGTGAAGTGGTGGCGATGATGGAAACGGTGGTCACCCAGGGCGGCGCCAAGCAGGCGGCCGTGCTCGGTTACCACGTGGCCGGCAAGACCGGTACCGCGCGCAAGGCCGGCCCCGGCGGCTATGAGCGTGGCCATTACAACGCGCTGTTCGCCGGCGTGGTGCCGGCCAGTAATCCGCGCTTTGCCACCGTCATCGTGATCAACGACCCGCAGGCCGGCAAGTACTACGGCGGCCTGGTCTCGGCCCCGGTGTTCCACAACGTCATGGAAGGCGCGCTGCGCCTGATGGACGTGCCGCCGGACGATATCGATTCCTGGCTGGTCGCCCAGCAGTCGGGGAAGATGGGCCACGCCGCGTCCTCGCTGCCGACCCCGCCGCCGGCAGAGGCCGTGGTCGCGCCGGACGCCGCCGCCGAATTCGATGCCGCGTTGCCCACCGCGCACGCCCCGGTGCCGCCCGCGCAGGGAGGCACGCAATGAGCCAGATGATGTTGCTTTCGCAGTTGCTTCCCGACGTGGTGCTGAGCCACGACCCCTCCATCACCGGCCTGGTGCTGGACAGCCGCGCGGTGCGCCCCGGCAATGCCTTCGTGGCCATCGCCGGCTTCGGCGCTCACGGGCTGGGCTTCGTCGACCAGGCCCGCGCCGCGGGTGCGGGCGCGATCCTGTTCGAGCCGCCGGCCCCGGCGGAGCTGCCGGCCCCCGCCGACGCCATTGCCGTTCCCGGCCTGCGCGCGCGCATGGGCGGCATGGCCGACCAGTTCCACGGCCATCCGTCGCGCACGATGACCATGGTCGGGGTCACCGGCACCAACGGCAAGACCTCCACCGTGCAGCTGCTGGCCCAGGCCTGGCACCTGCTGGGCACGCCCAGCGGCAGCATCGGCACGCTGGGCGTGGGTCTGTACGGCCACGTGGTGCCGACCGGTTTCACCACGCCGCTGGTGCTGCAGATGCATGCGGTGCTGGCCGAACTGCGCGACCAGGGCGCGGCTGCCGTGGCCATGGAAGTCAGCTCGCATGCGCTGGACCAGGGCCGTGTCGACGCCGTTCATTATGACGTGGCGGTGTTCACCAACCTCACCCGCGACCATCTCGACTACCACGGCGACATGGCCCGCTACGGCGCGGCCAAGGCCAAGCTGTTCCACCGTGAGGGCCTGAAGGCGGCGGTAGTCAACCTGGACGACAGCTTCGGCAGCGAACTGCTGCGCACCATCGCACCGGGCGTGCGCCAGATCGGGGTCAGCTCGCGCGGCGCGCAGCAGGCCGCGCTGCGGGCCGATTCGCTGCGCATGGACGGGCGCGGCATTGCCTTCGACCTGGTCGTGGACGGCGCGCGCCACCCGGTGCAGTCGCCGCTGCTCGGCCGCTTCAACGTGGACAACCTGCTGGCCGTGGCCGGCGCGCTGTTCGCGCTCGGTCACGCGCCGGAGGCCATCGCCCACCTGCTGTCGCAGCTTCAGCCGATCGCCGGGCGCATGAACCGCCTGGGCGGCGAGGGCGGGCAGCCGACCGTGGTGATCGACTACGCGCACACCCCGGACGCGCTCGAACAGGCGCTGGACAGCCTGCACGGCCACCTGGCCGGGCGCCTGTTCTGCGTGTTCGGCTGCGGCGGCGAACGCGATACCGGCAAGCGCCCGCAGATGGCGGCGATCGCAGAGCGCCTGGCCGACGGCGTGGTGGTCACCGACGACAACCCGCGCGGCGAAGACGGCGATGCCATCGTCGCCGACATCCTGGCCGGGCTGGCGAATCCTGCCGCCGTGACCGTGCAGCGCGACCGCGCCGCGGCCATCGCCACCGCGATCGCCCAGGCGGGCGAGGGCGACATCGTGCTGATCGCCGGCAAGGGCCATGAGCCCTACCAGGAAATCAACGGCGTGCAGCATCCCTTCAACGACACCGAGGTGGCGGCCGGCGTGCTGGCGCAGCGACAGGAGGGCGCACGATGAAGCGCACTCCGCTGTCGCTGATCGCGCATTGGGCCGGTGGCGAGATCCATGGCGACGACACCGCCATCGACGCCATCAGCAACGACACCCGTACCCTGGCGCCGGGCAGCCTGTACGTCGCCCTGCGCGGCGAGCGTTTCGACGGGCATGACTTCGCCGCCGACGCGGTGGCCCGCGGGGCCAGCGCGATGCTGGTCGAACGCCTGCTCGAGGTGGCCGTGCCGCAGATCGTGGTCGGCGACAGCGAACATGCGCTGGGCCGCGTCGCGGCCGGCATGCAGCGCGACCGCAACGCCGCGGTGTTCGCCATCACCGGCAGCAACGGCAAGACCAGCGTCAAGAGCCTGCTGCTGGCGATCCTGGAGCAGTTCGCGCGCGAACGCGGCGCCGTGGTGTATGCCAACCCGGGCAACCGCAACAACGAGATCGGCCTGCCGCTGGCGGTGATCGATGCGCCGGAAGACGCCGACTTCGCCATCTACGAGATGGGTGCCGGCAAGCCGGGCGACATCGCCTACCTCACCGACATCGCCCGCCCGCAGTACGCGCTGGTCAACAACATCGCTCCGGCGCACCTGGAGCGGATGGGCAGCCTGCAGGGCGTGGCCAGCACCAAGGGCGCCATCTACGCCGCGTTGCCCGCCGATGGCGTGGCGGTGATCAACGCCGACGATGCGTTCGCGGCCTGGTTCGAGCAGCACATCGTCGGCCAGCCGCCGCGCAGCCGCGTGCTGCGTTATGGGCTGGACCACAGCGCGGAAGTCACCGCGCAGGCGATCCGACCGACCGCCGAGGGCAGCCAGTTCACCCTGGTCGCGCCCAGCGGCGCGATCAGCATCGCGCTGGCGCTGCC
>NZ_CAUQPH010000138.1:0-9214 GCF_963519925.1 uncultured Stenotrophomonas sp.
GCGCAGCGATGCCGCGCTGCTGGCGCAGCTGCAGAGCAGGCGCCGCCTGTCCGTGGCGGTGGCACGCGACATCGCCACCCACCCCGGCTGGGAGTGGGTGGCGCGGTTGCCGGCGACCGAACAGGAGCTGCTGGTCGGCCAATGGCAGGCGCTGCGCGATCTGCGCCCGGCGCTGGACGCGATCGAGGACGGCGCCGACGCGGCGATGCGTGCGGCGCTGCGCAAGGTGGGCTTCCAGGGCGACTGGCAGGATATCGAGGTGCGCCTGCCCTCCACCCGCGTGGCCGGCATGGACGTCGACGACCGCCTGCCGCTGCTGCAGTTCTGCCTCGCGCGCGCTGCACAGGGCACACCGACCTTCCTGCGCGGCGGTGTGCCGCTCGCGGCCACCGAGCTGGCGCAGCTGACCCGCTTTGCCGGCAGCACCGACGCCCGCCGGTTGCGCGCGGACATCACTGCGCGGACCGAACGGCTGCGCCCGCAGCTGAGCCGTGCATTGCAGGCACGGCTGGTCGTCGACGCACTCAAGGCCAAGGCGAGCGGCGTGCTGGGCAGCGGCAACGCACACCGCCGCGGCGCCGACGTGGTGTTGGGGTTCCTGCAGGGCAGCGGTACGGTGGAACGATCCGCGCTGACCTATGTGGATCGCCTGGCCAATGGCGCGCCGGTCACGGTGCCGGTGCCCAACTACCTGGTGCTGCGCAGCGTCGGCGAGCCCGGCCTGCACGGCCAGGTCGTGCTGTACCGCTCGGACCTGTCCCGCTTCCAGGCGTTCGGCGACGAACAGGCCTTCCGCCAGTTCCTGGACACCCAGCGTGCGCGGATCGGCGCGTTTGCCGAGGGCGGCCGGATCGACGGCACCCTCGCCGGGGATGTCGTGGGGGCCGCGGCGCCTGCACAGCGTGCGGCCGTCGCTGACCTGGTAAGGCGATGGGAGGAGCGGCTCGCCCGGCATCAAAGCGGGCAGCAGGGGCCGCAGGCATGGAATCCCGGCGAGAGTTTCCAGCTGCACTTCGTCCCGGTGGACGAAGCCGCCGGCGCACTCCAGCAGTGGGCCGATGCGCTGGTCGACCACGGCCAGCAGCGGGCGCAGCAGCAGCTGGACCGCAACCTGCTGCGCTGGAGCCCCCTGGGCATTGCCAACGTCGCGGCGGAGCGCACGTACCGCCTGCAGCAGGACGGGACGCTGCAGACCCTGCGCCAGCACGCGCACGACAGCGTTGCCGACGCCATGAAGCATGCGCTGCGCACGGCCGGATTCCAGGGCGGGCCGGACGGGTTCGACCCGGACCGCGTGCGGCTGCGGGTAGGGAGCCACGAAATGGCCCTCACCGACTGGGCCACCAGCGGTTGGCAACGTTTCGGGCTGCGGCGGCCGTCGCTGCCGGTCAACGTGCCGGACCTGTCGCCGCACGAGATCGGCCTGCCCAACACGCGGCTGGACCCTGCACCGTGGCTGGAGGACGCCACGATGGATGCCCTGCAGCTGGTTGCCTACCAGGGCGGTGCGCAGGGCACGCCGCCGGAAGCGGCCGCACTGACCGCAACCCTGCAGGACCCGGCGCTGCGCCGTGCGATCTGCGTCGAACTGGAGGCCTTCGCCGACAGCAACCGCCTCGCCGACGCCTATATCGAGCACCTGCAGGCGCTGCCCGGCAGCCCACGCGGCGCTGCGTTCGCCGACGCACTGGCCAACCAGCTGCGCGCACGCAGCGCCTGGATGATCGAGACCGCCCGCCAGGACGGCACCCTCGATGCCGCCACGCATGCAGCGCTGACCGCCGCGCACGCGGCGCTCGACGCCGATGGCAGGCGCCCGTCGTCCCTGCAGGCGGTGACGCTGCGGGGCCATGTGATGGCGGGCATGTGGGCGCTGCGTACCGCGACCGGTCCGCAGGTGTTCCTGCCCGATACCGCACAGGGCGACCGCCTGCTCGACGATCGCGGCTTCCGCGCGTGGCTGCGCCAGCCGGGGGCCGAGGCCTACATCCGCGCGCGCACGCAGTACCGGCACCACCCGGACCTGGCGGCGATGTTCGAACACACCTCGGCCCGCCGTGCGCTGCCGGTGGACTATGCCGCCACGCGTGGCCCGCAGTCCGCCGCCGCGGCGCTGATCGCCGCGCGCATCGATGACGTGGACGAGATGACCGTGAGCCAGCTGGAGCGCTTCGCGGAAACCTTCAGCCTGGTCGGTGCGGTCGGCGTGGGTGCGATATGTTCGCTGGCCAGCGCCGGGAGCGCCGCTGCCGTGTGCCTGGCCGGCACGCTGGGACTGGTGGCCGAGAGTTTCCGCGACGCCCTCGACCACTGGGAGCGCGGCCTTTTCAACGACGCGATCCTCATCGCCGGCGCGGGGCTGTTCGACCTGCTGGATCCCGCCCAGCTCAGCGCCATTCCCGGTCTGATGTACCAGCTGGGCAGGCGCGGGGTGGGCACCGTGTCCGAGGCCGCCGATGCGGTGCGCCAGTGGCGCCAGCAGGCGCGCGCGTTCCGTCCCGACGGGCAGGTCGATACCGGCCTCGCCCTTGAAGACCGGTCACTGGCGGCTACCGGCCTGCCGATGCTGGGGCAGCCGCTGGCCGCTGGCGGCACGCTGTACCGGCAGGGCAAGCGGTCGTTCATCCGGCAGGAAGGGCGCTTCGTCGAAGCCGCGGCGGACCACGAGGATGTGCTGCGCCTGCACCTGCCCAAGGCGCCCGATCAGGTGGGGCCACCGGTCGAGTTCCGCAACAACGCCTGGCGGCGACAGGAGCAGCCGCCAGCCCGCCGTCGCACCACCACGCCGTCGCCGGTGGGCAAGCGGGAGTGGGTGAACCGGTTGCCGGAAGCGGAGAACCTGCCGCCGGAAAAGCTCGACGAGCTGGAAGCCGTGTTCGGGGTGCGCTCGCGCGATTCGTCGCCCAGTGCGGACCTGCGCCATGTGGTGCAGGCGCTGACCATCGACCAGCGCATCCAGCGCATCCTCGACGACCCCGGGGCGCTGGGCATTCCCGGTGATGAGGCGATCATCCTGCGCGCCTGGGCCGACAGCCCCGCGCTTGGCAACGGCAAGGGCGTTGAAACCTACGTGGAGACCATCGGCGAGTGGACCCGCGGTGCCCGCTTCGGGCGGGGCCCGGTTGGGTTGATGGTGGAAGTGGCCGACACACGGACCCTGCCCGGCATCGACGCGCTGGTCGACGCTTCGGACACAAGCGCACTGCGCCAGCGGCTGAAGCTGCCTGCCGACAGCGCCCGCGACACGTTGGTGGCGGCGGTGCGTGCCGAACTGGCCCGGGTGATCCAGGCCGATCCGGGGCAGAGCCGTATCACCTGGCAGCGCTGGATCAGCGCACAGCGCAGCCTGCCCACCGCCGCGGACAACCTGGCCAAGCACTTCCCCGAACTGACCAAGGCCGAAGCGGAAGAGATCGTCGCCCGCGCCAACGGCCTGCAGACGCGCGAGGTGGAGTCGTGGATCTTCTCGAAAGACATCCGCGCACTGGTGGCCGACACGCTCACCAGCCGCACCCAGCGCCAACAACGGCAGGCGGTGGTGAATGATGCCTTCGGCACGCTTGCCGATGTGCAGCAGCTGGCCACCCACCTGCAGTCGGCACTTCCCGGCCGCACCCTCAAAGTGCGTGACGATGGCCAGGGGGGCTCGCTGCTGCTGGTCGGCTCGGCGACGCCCGGGGTTGCCGAAGCGCGGCTGGCGTTCCGTCCCGGCGCTGGCGCGATGATCGTGTCGGATGCGCAGGGCAAGGCGCACCCGCACTGGCAGGACGCGCTGTTCGAACAGCTTGCCGCGTCGGAAAAGAGCCGGCTGGGCGACGCGTCCATGCTGCGCCGCGAAGTGGTCGAGCAGATGAAACAGATGCCGATCGCGGCGCGCTGCAGCGTGCGTGGACCGCTCAAGCCGGTTGCCGGGGGCAGCCCCAACAGTGATGCACGGCCCCATGAACGCGCCCGCCGGTCGGCGGACTGCGACCCACCCGACAGCATCTCGCTGGGCCCGGACATGATCGCCCTGCGCGACGACATGCATCGAAGGCTGGGGACGATGCGGCTTGAGCTGGACCGGACCTATAGCAGCCTGCGCGCGGAAGAACGCGAACTGAAGGCGCTGACCACCCGCATGATGCAGCTCAAGGCCGAGAAACAATCCCTGCCGCCTGCGGACGCGGCACGGATGAAGGAACTGCAGAAACAGAACTTCCGTACGTTGAACGGATACGACCTGATGAACGCGGCCTGCTACCGCCTGGACGGCATCGCGTACGACGGCGTTCCGCTGGGCCCATCACCCGATTTCCCGGACCGCGGGTTCGCCTTGAGTACCGTGCCGCGGGCATGGATGCGTCCGGAGAACTTCGTCACGCCGGTGCCGGTGCGTCGTGTGTTCCTGCCCGCCGCCCAGGCCGAGGGCAGGCCGATGCAGAACGACCTGTTCCGCGCGGACTATCCGCTCGGCGCGGACCTGATGCCGTCGGTGGGCAGGCTGGCCGAAGCGGGGCAGGCGTCGAAGAAGATCACCCTCACCGAACGCGATCTGCAGGTGACGGTGCCGGGCGAGAAGCAGGCCCGGTCATTCGCCCAGCTGACCGACGCGCAGTTCGATGCACTGGAGAGCAAGGCATTCTCCGACCCGATGCGGCAGTACATTGGCGAGGGCAGCCTGCTGGCAAGCAATGCAAGAACCCTGACGCCCGGCGACTACTACCTGTACCAGATCCGCTCATGCAGCGAGAGCAAGATCCTGAAGGGGTGGTTTGACGCATTGAAGAAGGCCGTGCCCGGGATTGCGGACCTTCTCGATGGAACGGGCCCGGTGCCCAAGGTCACCGGAAAGGTTGGCATGCTGTCCGACAGCAACCCCTGTTCCTACAGCTGCGATCGCCGCCTGGCCGAATTGAACAAGATGCTGCCCAAGGTCGAACTTACCGTGTTCTATCACTTCGCCACGCCGACCGAGGCCTTGGAGTGGCGGGCGGAACAGGCCGCGCTGCGGGTGATGGAGAAGCACCGCGCGGCATGGGAGGGCGCAGGACATTCCGAAAGCGACATGCATAAGATGGCAGCCGCCGAGTTGAAGAAGCCCGACGTCCGCCAGTGGGCCGATGAGCAGCTGATTGCTTCGCCGCCGGAGCGTCCGGTGCCGCGGCTGTGGACGCCGACGAAGCCGGAGGACGAGGGATTCTGAGGCGCGCCGCCGCTGGATGCGGCACCATGTCAACATCCGCCGGCCGGGGTGCGAGCCCCGGTCGGCGGCGTACCCACCCGATGTCGAGATAAACGCAATGATCATCAATGGCGCCGGCCGCGTTCCTGTCGTCTCCGGCGTAACGCCTGCAGCTGCAGTGGACTCCCCCTTGCTGGGCGAGGCCCGCGAGCAGGCGCTGGGCAAGCGCGAGCACGACTTCCTGCTGTTCGGCTCCCAGGCCACACCATTCGCCCGCGACCTGTTCCGCAGCGGGATCGCCGACGACCTGCTGGCTTATCTCGCACAGGGATTCCTGCAGGACGGTGAGGCCGGCGGGCCGGTACAGCAGAAGGTGGCAGCCGGGGACGACGACGACGGGCTCGATGCCTGCGGCGGGAATCTGACCCTTCGCGACGGGGTGCTGATCTTCGGCCGCTACAACAACCACGGCAACGGCGACTGCTATTACGCCTGCGTGCCGGGCGTGGCGGCGCCTGCGTTCTTCAGCATCTGCATCGAGTCCGGCATGGACGGCGGTGAGGGCTACGAAATCTCCGTGTCGCCCTCGATGGACTGGTCGCAATTCCTGGCCCACCTTCCACCTGCGTGAATATGGCGTGATGCCCAAGGCCGCATGCGGCGCAGCGACGGGCTTCGTTTTTGGCACGATCCCGCTATCCTGTGCCCATGCCGCCCTTGAAATATTTCCTGCCGCTGTTGTTCCTGTCGCTGGCCATCGCCTCGACCGCGCATGCGCGCGGCACCATCGAGAAGGTCGACATCACCGGCCTGGACAGGGACGACGATGCCGAGATGATCGAGAACATCGAAGTCTCGCTGTCGCTGTACGACACCATCGGCAAGGTCCAGGGCGAGTCGCGGCTGGAATACCTGCTGTCGCAGGCCGAGCGCCAGACCCGGCAGGCGCTGGAGCCGTTCGGTTATTACAACCCGGTGATCACCGTGGACAGCCCGCGCGAAGGTGACACCGTGCGCGTGGTGATCCATGTCGATCGCGGCCCGCCCACCCTGGTGCGGCGCGAGAACATCGACATCACCGGCCCGGCGCAGCTGGACCAGTACCTGCAGGAAGACCTCGAGAACTTCCGTCCGCGCAAGGGACAGCGCTTCGAGCACACGCTGTACGACGCCAGCCGCGTCACCGTCACCCGGCGCCTGGCCGAGCGTGGTTATTTCGATGCGGACTTCACCCAGCGCCGGGTCGAGATCACCCGCGCCGAGAACGCCGCCGACATCGACCTGACCTGGGACAGCGGCCGCCGCTACAACATGGGCGAAATCCGCTTCCACCAGGATTACTTCGTGGATCGCCTGTTCGACCCGCTGGTGTACTGGGAAACCGGCAGCTATTTCCACGAAGGCAAGCTGGACCGCCTGCGCGAGTCGCTGACCAAGCTGGACTACTTCAGCGTGATCGACATCCAGCCACAGCCGGACCAGGCCGATGAAAACGGCAACGTGCCGGTGGACGTCAACCTGACCCGTGCCAAGCGCACCATCTACACCGCCGGTGTCAGCTACGGCAGCGAGAGCGGAGCGGGTGTGCGCGGCGGCCTGGAGCGGCGCTTCCTCAACAGCCGCGGCCACAAGATGAACACGCAGCTGGACTATGCGCAGAAGCGCAAGAGCCTGGTCACCACCTACCGGATTCCGGCATTCAAGTGGCTGGACGGCTGGTACGGGCTGACCGCCAGTGCCTACGACGAGCAGACCGACTACATCGACCTGCGCAACTTCAAGCTGATCGGCAGCCGCAGCGGCGAGATCAACGAACACTGGACCGCGATCGCCTCGATCAACGCACTGCGCGAGCGCTGGCGCTACGCGTCGGGCACCGAGTTCACCAACGCCATCTACAACACCTCCACGCTGGTGTACCCGCAGCTGGTGGCCGACTACGTGAACGTGGATGACCGCCTGGCCCCGCGCAGCGGCATCAGCGGCAGCGCCACCCTGCGCGGTGGCGTCGAAGGCGCCGGCTCGGACACCAGCTTCGTGCAGGCCAGCATGATGCTGCGCTGGTTCATTCCGGTCGGCGACGCCGATCGCCTGATCCTGCGCGGCGAAGGCGGCACCACCTGGACCAGCGACCTGGTCGCGATGCCGCCGAGCCTGCGCTTCTTCGCCGGCGGCGACCGCAGCATCCGCGGCTACGCATTCCGCGAGGTCGGCCCGCGCACGCCGCCACCGGACAAGTTCGCGCTGGGCGCGAAGAACCTGGTCACTGCGTCGGCCGAGTACGAGCATTACTTCAAGGGCGGCCCGTGGGGCGGGGCGGTGTTCGTCGACACCGGCAGCGCCTTCGACAACGATATCGACCTGCACACCGGCGTGGGCTTTGGCGTGCGCTGGAAATCGCCGGTGGGACCGGTACGCGTTGACGTGGCGCATGGCCTCAACAACCCGGACTCGAAGTTCCAGCTGTACCTGAGCATCGGAGCGGACCTGTGAGCACGCCGACCCCGACGCCCGCGCCGCCGCCGCGCAGGCGCTTCTACCGCAGGCGACGCTTCTGGGCGTGGTCCGGTTTCACCGTGCTGGGGCTGGTGCTGCTGGCGCTGCTGCTGCTGTACTGGCTGCTGCAGACCGTGGCCGGGCGCGACGTGCTGCTGGCGCAGGTGGTGGCGCGCCTGCCGGTCGGTGCCACGCTCACCTGGAGCAAGGTCGATGGCCCGGTGGCCGGGCCGCTGGTGCTGCACGACGTGGATTTCCGCTACGACGATATCCACTTCACCGCCGAACGCGCCTACCTGGACCCGGACATCCGCCCGCTGCTGGGCCGCAAGCTGCAGCTGGATGCGCTGCAGATCAAGAATGCCACCCTGAACCTGGCCAAGAGCGATGAGCCGTTCGAAATGCCGTCGTGGCCGGGCTCGCTGCCGCAGATCGAGATGCCGCTAGCGATCCAGGCCGACACCATCATCATCGACGGCTTCCGCATCACCCAGGCGCAGGAACCGCTGGTCGACATCACCAAGCTGCGCGGTGGGCTGGAGATCGCCAACGGTGAGTTCCGCGCCCGCCAGCTGAAGATCGACAGCGACCTGGGCGACTTCCGCGTGGATGGCCATTACCTGCCGGGCAACGACTACACCACCGACATCACCATCGGCGCCGCCTTGCCGGCGCCGCGCGGACGCACCCCGGCCCGGCTGGGCCTGGTCGCGCGCGGCGACCTGGCGCGCATGGAGATCGCCGTGGCCGGGCACGCACCGGCACCGTTGCAGGCCAGCCTGGTGTTCGAAGGCCGCGACGAGCCGGTGTGGAAGGCCAGCGCACGCAGCAAGGAACTGGACCTGGCGCTGCTGGTGCCGGGCATGGACCCGGCCACGCTGCCGCTGTCGCTGGACTTCAGTGCCAGCGGCAAGGGCGGCCAGGCCAACCTGCAGGGCCGTATCCAGCAGGGCGACCTGGCCGTGGAGCTGGCGCCGTCCAACGTCGGCCTGGCCGACCAGGTGCTGACCGTGTCGCCGCTGGTGGTGAAGGGCTGGGGTGGCCAGGCGCGGTTGCAGGGCACGGCGGATTTCCGCGACCGCGAGAACGCCAGCCTGCGCTTCTCCATCGTCGCCAACGACCTCACCTTCGTGCCCGAACCGGACACCACCACGCCGGGCGCGGCCAAGCCGGTTCCGGTGACCCTGAAGGAAGCGCGGATGGGTCTGGCCGGCACGCTCAAGACCTGGGCGGCGGTGGGCAAGGCCTCGGTCGAGCGCGAGCAGCAGCGCGCGGACCTGCAGTTCGACGTGCGCGGCAGCGACACCGCCGCGCAGATCAGGCAGCTGCAGGCCAAGACCCCGGGCGGCGCGCTGGATGTGACCGGCCAGGTGGCGTGGGCGCCGCAGCTGGACTGGGACGTGGCCGCCAAGCTGGCCGCGTTCGATCCCGGCTATTTCGTGCCCGGGTGGGACGGTCGCCTGTCCGGCGCCGTCGCCTCCAAGGGTCGCCAGCTGCCGCCGCCGGCGGGCAGCCCGGCCGGCACCGCCGGCAGCTATGAAGCCACCGTGGACG